>CAZGCC010000149.1:0-3361 GCA_964524195.1 uncultured bacterium
TTCGATCATCATCCGCGTGACGCTGGTCCTGATTCTGACGCTTCTGATCGTCGGGGCTTATGGAGTGCTTTTTCTGCATCGCGTCGCGGGCCCGGTTTTCCGGTTCCGTCAGACACTTCTCAAGGTGAATCGTGGGGAACTCCCAAACGACATCAAGCTTCGCGAGGGAGATTTTTTCCACGACATGGCGCACGACATCAATATTATTTTGAGGCGCTTGCGCGGGGAACAGGAAAAACTTTCGGAACTCAAAGGAAAGCTTTCCGATATCCAGCGCACCGCTATTTCCGAAGATATCCGTCGCAAGGCCGACGAAATGAAATCGGTTTTAGATTCTTTCTCAAAGATCTGAGATTTCCTCATAACTTTTTTTTAAGAAGGAATTATGCGGTTCAGAGAGAGAAGTCCGAAATCTTGTTTTATTAATAATTTTTAAGGTAGCGCGATTTTTATCCCCTTTTCAAAAAAATAATTCAAATTTTTTGAGTCCATCCCTTGTCTTTATCTTTTTAAAAGTGTATACTTCGTTTTGACCCTCGCCAAGCAGTATCATTTCACGAAAGGAGTAACACTAAAATGAAGAAGTTCAACATCAGTCTGGCGTTAGTGCTCGTTGCGTTGATGGTTGTCGGCTTCGGAGTTGCCACATGTGCGGCCGCTTCTGCCAACGAGTTAGTGATTGCGGATTTTGACACCGGGGACAAGCCGAATAATATCGGCGGCGATTTCGGCGGATGGGATAAGGATCCCAACGATGAATCCCAGGGGACCCAAATGTCTTTCGATACGGACGATAGCCAGGGAGATGCTTCCGGTTATTCGATCCGCCTCGATTACGATGTGGATTCTCCGAACCCCGCGTACAATGGTTTCTGGATGAAGATGAATGGCGAGGATGCAACGGCTTACAACACCCTCGATTTCTATGTGAAGGGTGATGCAAAGCTTGGTTACACCAAACGGTTCAAGATCGAGCTCAAGGACATGACGAACAAGCCTTCCGCTTATATCGTGAGCGGCGTCACGGACCAGTGGCAGAAGATCTCGATCCCGTTCGAAAAGTTCCGTCGCATTGAGAACTGGAACGCTTTGAACGAATTCGTCATCGTCTTCGACGATATCAATTCCAGTCCGAAGACCGGCGGTATTTTGATCGACCAGATAACGCTCTCGAAGCAATAAGAGAGCCGTTCCTGTAGAGAAGTTTGTTTAAAAAGCCCCGCTTGAAAAAGCGGGGCTTTTTTTTCGCCTACGGCAGTCCCGCAGGAGGTATCTCATCCCCGTAAAGACACCATTTCCACCCTCAAAGACCTCCGTTTTCGGCCGATAATCCATGGGAAAGGCGAAAATCCCTATGAAATATCCTGAAGGCGAGTTTGTCATATCCACGAGCCGTATTCTGCCCGCCAAGCGCTGGCAGGTCCTACGGCTTTTCACGCAAGTGGAGGACTATCCGGGCTATCTTCCTGAGATCAAGGAGTGCCGGGTTCTTTCGCGAAACCGGAGCGAGGCCGTGACCCTATGGAAAGTCGACATGGGGAGGATCCCGATCTCCTGGACGGAGCAAGACACCCTGGATCTCCGCCACAGCAATATCGATATGCGCCGCGGCGTGATACGATTCAAGGCTATCGACGGCGATCTTGAAAAATTTGAAGGACAATGGACCTTCCAGGAGCATGTTCTGGGGGGTACCGAGGTCTTTTTTGAGGCGACCATCAAGATCGGTATTCCGGTCCTGGAACAGGCGATGGGCGGTTTTCTTTCCGGAAGGGTCCTGAAATATTTTGAACGGTTGCTTTCTGCTTTTGAAGAGGTCTTGACTGCCCAGAATTACGCGCAGCGCGGAAGCCGCCATGTGCATGAAGTGGGTGGGTTCGGCGTGATCGGGCATCCCTATAACTACCAGCATCTTGTCCATTATTTCAGATCGTTCAAAAAAGATATCCGGCTTCCTTCCCAGGAATTTCTCACCAAGCTTTTTGAATTGACCCCCTCCTATGTCTCGCATGATATTCCTGAATTCCGGGGAATAGGCGGCAAGACGACCTACGGATCTTTTATCGCCTGCAACATCATCCCCGAGATGCTGACCGCCGATATCGAACAGGTTGTATCCAAGGTGGTGGAATCCTGCAAGGTTGCCGAAAAGCTCGGATTGGGTATTGTGGCGCTCGGCGGTTTCACTTCGATCGCGGGTGAGCGGGGCGGCGAAGATTTCTTGAAACGAATTCATATCCCCGTGACGACAGGCAATACCCTGACGGCGGCCCTGGCGGTTGAAGGCGTTCTTAAAGCCGCGCGATTGAGAGATCTCGATCTTTCGAAAACGAAGGTCGTGGTGATCGGGGGAGCGGGAGATATTGGAAGCGGCTGCGCGCGGGCCATGGCCGAACAGGCGGGCGAGCTCATCATCACGAGCCGCAGCGGCGCCAATCTCGAGCGCATGCGAAAAATGCTAAGCGCGTTTCCGGCCAAATTCACGGGGATGCAGGACAATAACGAAGCGGTTCGCGACGCGGATATCGTGATCGCCGCGGCGAGCGCCGCGCATTCCATCGTGGACATCGCCAATTTCAAGCCCGGCGCGATCATCTGTGACATCGGATATCCCAAAAATATCGCTTACACGGATACCGACCGCCGGGACATTCTGATCTTTGCGGGCGGGATCTGCGCCTTGCCACAGGAATTCAAAGCGGGATTTGATATCGGCCTGCCGTCACCCAAAGTGCTTTACGGCTGTTTTTCTGAGGCAATCGTGCTTGCGCTCGAGGAGCGGTATGAAAATTACTCTTGGGGGAAGGGGAATATCACCAAAGAGAGGATGGCGGAGATCCTGGCGATGGCCCGCAAGCACGGCTTTGAACTCGCCCCGTTTTTCTGGGGGCACCGTCAGGTGAGCGACGAAGAGATCCAGTCGATCAAAATATGAGACCCGAGACACGAGACTTCAGACCACAGACTAAAAACCAAAATCCAAAGGATCTTACGGTTTGCTTTCAGCCTCAAGTCTCAAGTCTCAAGCCTCAAGTTTCCAGTCTTGGCAGGTTCTTATGACGATATTATCGCAATGGTTCAAGTTCAATTGGTACGCGCTTCCGGTTCTGGCCGTGGGGATCCTCATGCTCCTCATCGGCCTTTTCATTTTTCTCCAGAACCGGCGCTCACGGATCAACTTCTCGTTCTTTCTGATCGGGATCTGCGGATTCTTCTGGTTCCTCGGGATCGCCGGCACCTATAGCGCCGCAACATCTGAGCTCGCGCTTACCCTCTACCGCTCGGTAACATTCCTGGGCGTCGCGCTGATCGCGCCCTGCACGCATTATTTTTCCGCCACCTGGCTGGGGCTTTTTAAAAA
>CAZGCC010000150.1:0-1718 GCA_964524195.1 uncultured bacterium
AGACTAAAAGCTTTTCATTTGGCGCCGCTACGCTTATCATAGGCACGAAATGAACGCTCCCTTTGAAGAAAATCTAAAAAATGCAGGTCTCCATTTACCTCCGGCGCCGAAACCCGTAGGGCTTTATCAGCCTTTTGTGGTTTCCGGGAAGCTGGCTTTCTTAAGCGGGCAGGTCTCCAAGGATGCGGACGGGAAGATCCTGTCGGGCAAGGTCGGCAAGGAACTATCGCTGGAGGAAGGTCAAAAAGCCGCGCGGCTTGCGGCGCTTAATGCCTTGAGCATCATGAAGCACCTGATCGGATTTAAAAAGATCCGCCGCGTTGTCAAAATGACCGGTTTTGTCCAGACGGCCCCTGATTTTTATGAGATCCCCTCGGTGGTGAATGGGGCCTCGGAACTGCTTTTGGAAGTTATGGGGGAGCAAGGTGCGCATGCCCGTTCCGCCGTTGGCATGGCGAGCTTGCCGTTGAATGCCGCTGTTGAGATCGAACTTATCCTCGAATTAAAATAACAGGGAGTCTCCAAGTTCATGAAAGGTTTTCTTAAATTCCTGCTCGTTTTTGCGTTCATTCTTCTTTTGAGCGCGTTTCTCGCGCCGCTTTTTTACGCTTTTTTCGAAACCTTTCATCATTACAAATTCGAACGGATCTTCCAGCGCATTGTGATGATCCTTTCGCTTGTCGCGGTCGTCCTCTTTGTCCGGGTCAAAAAAGAGACGCTCGTAAGCTACGGCATCGTCTGGAAGCCTGAAAGTCTCGGTCTTTTCTGGAAGGGATTCCTGGCCGGCGTTCTGACCCTGGGGGTCGTGGGGTTTGTGCGTGTTTTTGCGGGGCAAGCGGTTTTTGACCCGGATTCTTTCACTTGGGCAGGCTGGATCGCGAAATTTGCTCTGGCTTTGGGGACCGGACTTCTGATCGGGTGCATGGAGGAGTTCTTTTTCCGGGGTTTTATTTTCCGGTCGCTGATGCATCTTTTCAGGAACAGGCTGTTTCTGAGCGTTTTGATCACGACCTCGTTTTATGCGATCATTCATTTCATCGGCATGAAAAAGATCTTCGTTGATTCAACGCCGGGCTTCGTCGATGGATTGCGTTTGATCGGGGCTCCTTTCCTCTCGCTCGCGCAATGGCCGAAATTCTGGCCCGAGGCTCTCGGACTTTTTCTTTTCGGCTTGGCGCTGGTCGGGGCAGCCTATCGGAGCGGGTCTCTTTATCCGGCGATCGGATTGCATGCCGGGTGCGTTTTTTTTGTTAAAATGGACGATTCCTTCCTTCAGTTCCATGCGGAGCGGTCTTTTTTTTGGGGGTCCAAGATCCTTTATGATGGTGTGATGGGCTGGTGCTTTCTGGGGGTTTTGGCGCTTGTGTTCTGGATGATGAAACCTGCGGTCGCGACGAAAGGATAACCATGTCTACCTTCAACAAGATCACCCGTGAAAAAGTTCTGGAATGCCTGAAGCGCGTTCAGGAGCCTGTTCTCAAGGAAGACATCGTGTCTCTTGGGCTTGTCCGGGAGATCGAGATCGACAAGAACCATGTGTTCGTCCACTTGGAGTCTTCTCTTGAAGACGCCAATCTTCTGGAAAACTTGAAAAGCCTGATCGTTCAGGCGGTGACGGAGGCGGGAGCGAGCGGGTGCGGTGTTCATTTTTCGGGAAAACCTAAATGCGGGGTTAGCGCTTCGGCGATCCAGCCTGTTTCCGGCGTCAAGCATGTGAT
>CAZGCC010000150.1:1728-3359 GCA_964524195.1 uncultured bacterium
GCTGTTGCGAGCGGCAAAGGCGGGGTCGGAAAATCGACCGTGGCCGTGAATCTGGCGCTTGCGCTCAAACAGCTAGGCGCGCGGGTCGGGATGATGGACGCGGATATCTACGGGCCCAATATTCCGATCATGCTGGGGATCCCTCCCGAAAAACGGCCGGAGGGCAATGCTGAGGAAAAGATCATTCCGCTGGAAGCTCATGGGGTGAAGGCGATCTCGATCGGTTTCTTTGCGAACCCTGAACAGCCAGTGATCTGGCGCGGCCCGCTGCTCCACAAGACCGTAGAACAATTCCTGCATCGCGTGGATTGGGGAGAGCGTGATTATCTTGTGGTCGATCTTCCTCCGGGAACAGGGGATGTCCAATTATCGCTTTCGCAATGGGTTCATCTGTCCGGGGCGGTGGTGGTCACGACGCCGCAGGAAGTGGCGCTCACCGATGTGCGGAAAGCGGTGAATATGTTCCGGCAGTTGGAGGTCCGGATCCTCGGCGTCGTCGAGAATATGACCGGGGCGGTCTTTGGAAAAGGCGGCGGCGAGAAACTGGCCGGGGTGTTTCAGATGTCAGCGAACGGTTCGTGAAGATCGCGGAAGCGGTCCGTAAAGCATTGAAGTAGGGGACGGGCTTTCTTTTTCGAAGAAAAAGGTGCCTGTCCCCCTTATTAAGGAGTCGAATTTATGGCAAAGAAGAAAACGGTTCAGAGGGAAGATCGATTCGAGGGTGTGGTGGCGGAGATGCTAACGCTTCTGGGAGAAAACCCAAAGCGCGAAGGCTTGCAGAGGACACCCGTGCGGGTCGCGAAATCGCTTCGTTATCTCACGCAGGGGTATCAAGCGGATGCCAAGGAGATCCTGGCACACGCGGTCTTCAAAGAGCCTTACGATGAGATGGTAATCGTGAAGGACATAGAGATCTTCTCGCTCTGCGAACATCATCTTCTCCCGTTCTATGGCAAGGCCCATATCGCTTATATTCCGAACGGAAAGATCATCGGGCTTAGCAAGATCCCACGGGTTGTGGAGGTTTTTTCAAGAAGGCTTCAGATCCAGGAACGCCTTACGACCCAGATCGCGGAATGCCTGATGGAGGCCCTTGCTCCCAAGGGGGTCGCGGTTGTGATCGAAGCGCTTCACCTCTGCATGTCCATGCGCGGTGTTAGAAAAGCCGACGCTTATACCATCACCAGCTCCATGCTCGGCGCCTTCCGCCGGGACGCCCGTTCCCGCAGCGAATTCCTCAGTTTGCTAAAGCTGAAAAGGGAAGAATGACCGAACCCCGCGGTTTGATGTCCATCAAGAAGATTCCCATTAAAACATTCGATGAAAAAAACTGCTTGGGCCAGGATGATAGCTTGATCCCATGGGGGAGTATCAGAGCTATAGTGAAGGAAGAAAAACATTTTGTGCCCGCCGCGGAACTCCTGGGATGGCCGATTCGAGGAAGTATTCAGATCAGCTATCGTCTCCTCTTGGCAAAGGAACAACCCCTTGTCCAGTACGGGTTGTCGTGTAATTTCAGGATGAATAATGATGAGGTGACCCTGAAGGAAAAATCCCGATTCAATGCTCTTGCGGGCTCTTTTTTAAAAGAGGCTAAAAAGCATCCGTATATTGAATTTAGATCCTGTGGA
>CAZGCC010000151.1:0-411 GCA_964524195.1 uncultured bacterium
GACGGATACTCACGGCGTTGATCGGGGACGGTCGATGCCGATCCTCGCAACACGCGGTTGTCCCTTTGATTGCACCTTTTGCTCAAGCCCTAAAATGTGGACGCGACGCTATGTGGCAAGAAACCCTTCAGAGGTTGTCTCGGAGATTCGTGATTATGTAGAGAACTATCGCATTTCCAATTTGAATTTTTGTGATCTTACGGCGATCGCACGCAAGGATTGGACGCTTGAGTTTTGTGATCTTCTGGAACGCGAAAATCTTCATATTTCTTGGCAACTTCCGACGGGGACGCGTACGGAAGCTCTTGATGAAGAAGTGCTTCGGCGCATGTATCAGACGGGTTGCCGGAATATAACATATGCGCCTGAAAGCGGGTCCAAGCGCATGCTGGTACTTATGAAGAAAAAAGT
>CAZGCC010000151.1:453-661 GCA_964524195.1 uncultured bacterium
CTTCGGTCGGCGGTGAAATGCGGGCTAGTGACACGCGTCAATATCATCATCGGACATCCGCGTGAGCTAAGAAAAGACATGATCGCTTCGTTGCTTTTCTTGATCAAGGCTGCCTGGCTGGGCTGCGATGATGCTGCGGTCATGATCTTTGCCCCCTATCCCGGCAGTGAAGATACCGAGAATCTGGTGCGTGAAACGGGATTGCGCT
>CAZGCC010000151.1:671-1460 GCA_964524195.1 uncultured bacterium
AGATCAGGCTGGAGCAGTCGCACCTACAATCCCGTGATGGGAACCAAGGAACTGATCTGTTCCCAATACATCATGCTCCTTGCTTTTTATGCCATCGCGTACCTGACCCGTCCCTGGAGGATCTGGAAGGCCGTTCGCACATTCATTTCCGGAACCGGCGAAACCACACAGTTGGACCAGTTGCTCCGAACGAAGTTTAAGAAGCGTACCACCGATAATCCGATCAAGGAGAAAAGCGCGTGATCAAACAAAAAAAACTCGTCGTGGTAATGCCGGCCTATAATGCCTCAAAAACGCTTGAAAAAACTTATCGGGAGATTCCGCGGGATGTGGTGGACGAGGTGATCCTGGTGGACGATGTAAGTACGGATGATACCTTAGCAATTGCGGCGCGGTTAGGGATCGATGTAGTGATCCGGCATCAAAAGAACCTTGGCTATGGAGGAAACCAGAAAACATGTTATCAGGAAGCTCTAAGGCGTGGCGCAGATATCACAATCATGCTTCATCCGGATTATCAGTATACTCCGGCATTGATCGAGCCCCTGGCCTGGTTGATTGCCCACGATACTTATGATGTTGCCGTGGGTTCCCGAATCCTAGGCACGAGTTCTCTTAGCGGAGGGATGCCGGTTTATAAATTTATCGCCAATCGCGCCCTCACTCTCCTTGAAAATATCGTTCTGTGGACACACATTTCGGAATATCACACGGGGTACCGCGCTTTTTCAAGAAAAGTGCTTGAAACCATTCCGTTCCTGAATAATTCGGACGGTTTTGTCTTTGATA
>CAZGCC010000151.1:1470-3334 GCA_964524195.1 uncultured bacterium
ATAACCAGATGCTCGCGCAGATCTTTTACGCCGGATTCAGGGTCGGGGAGATCTCTTGCCCGACCAAGTATTTTCCCGAAGCGTCCTCGATCAGTTTCAAGAACAGTGTGCGCTACGGCCTCGGTGTCCTCGAAACGATGTTCCGTTTCAGGCTCCACTGCATGAAATTATTCAAGGATCCTATTTTTAACGGTATCGAGAAACAACCGGCGAAAACCGCCCTTCCAAAGGGTTGACCCAGCGATGTCGCGTCCTATCCCTTCCAGATCGATCCGCAATTGGTTCACGCCGGATGTGACCGCCCTTTTAGGTCTTCTGGGTCTTCTCTTTATTTTCTATCCCGAACTTTTTCTGGCGAAAAGCGCGTCACTTATGGGCGATCACTGGGAGCAGCACTATCCCTGGGCATTTCTAATGGCCCAGTCTCTGAAGCAGGGGGTATGGCCTTTCTGGACACCGCTTATCCAATGCGGATTTCCTCTTGCGGCCGAAAGCCAAATGGGCCGATTCTACCCTCCCAATGTTGTTTTTTGTGCTCTTTTGCCATTTCGATGGGCTTACTCTTATATGAATGTGTTCCATTTTTTTGTTTCGGGAGTGGGAACCTACTTTTACGCTCGTAAGATCGGTCTGAGCCCCGCAGCGGCTTTCACCGCAGGAATTGTTTTTTTATTTGGCACGGGTTATGGGGGCGCTTATTACAACATCACATCGCTCAAGACGCTTGCCTGGATGCCATGGATCCTTTGGGCTTTTGAATCTTTTTGTGGTCGGTTCCGCAGACGCTATATTTTGATTGCCACGATCTTCATCTCGCTCTCGATCTTAGCGGGGTATCTTCAGGTTTCGGCGCTCATGCTTTTTATTTGCTCGATCTATATGCTGCTGCGGCTCTTTGTGTTTTCTGCAGACGATTTGACCTGGCGGGATCGGCTGAAATGCGGCGTCGGAATTTTTTTTACTTTATTGGGGGCTGCAATGCTGGCGCTGCCCCAATTGTTTTTAACCTTTGAACTTTCTCTTTTTTCGAGCCGAGTCGATCTTGCCGAGGGGTATGCCTATGTCGGCTCTTTGCCGCCGCCGGCATTGCTAACGGTCATTTTCCCGAAGCTTCAGGGCCTTTTCCGTGGAGCTTGCCTTTATTCCGGGATCTTCGCAATTCTTTTTGCGACCGCTTCTTTCTTCGTCGCTTCTCGATCCTTGAGAAAAATGCTCTGGCTATGGGTGACCCTGGGCAGCGTGTCCCTTCTCCTTGCGCTCGGGCAGTGGAGCCCGCTTTATGTCGGACTGATCAAGCTAACCCAATTCTATTCTTTTCGCGTTCCGGCAAAATTCCTGATCTTTTTCTGCTTTAGTGTGGCGATGCTTGCGGGTCTCGGCGTTCACGCATTTCAAGAACATTTGAAGAACGATCTTCGTGCCGCAAGAATTTTTTCGAGACGCTATCTGGGCGTAGTGGCCTTGGGGGTAGCTCTGTGGGGCATCACATATGGTCTTTTGACCCTGGGGCGTTCCTGGATGTCATCGGTCGGCGCATGGGCCGTAGAGACTTTTATTTATGGGAAACCCGGCCGGCCAAGAAGCCTCGAATCTTATCTTGAAAGCGTCAACTCGCTGATTGATCGGGCACAGGAAATGCTCTCACTCTCGGACCCTTGGCAGCTTTGGGCGCTTCTCCTGATCCTTCTGAGTTGCATCTGGGTTCTCCTTTTAAGGCGAACTTTTCGCCCCCGTCTGCTTTTGCCCCTGGCGGTAGGGGTCCTTCTTCTGGATCTCTATGTTTTTGCGGCTGTCGACATTAAGAAAGACTTTGACCGCTACACAAATGTGATCAAACCGAACGCGATCATCCAAACGCTTCTTT
>CAZGCC010000152.1:0-3265 GCA_964524195.1 uncultured bacterium
CGCGACACGCATCGTGCTCCGTAATGGCCTTGAACTTTTGGGCATCTCCCAGCCGGAGAGCATGTAATGTTAAATCATGGCCCTCTCCCGGATGGAGGAGTTGTGTTTTGAACGCGTAATGGTGCAACCTCTCCTGTGTCATCCCCGAACGCTTTTATCGGGGATCCATTTCTGCTCATGAAAAACTATTTTGTTTATATTCTCGCTAGCAAGAAAAACGGAACTTTGTATGTCGGCGTGACCAACGATTTAATAAAGCGCGTCCATGAACACAAACGGCATTTGGTGAAGGGTTTTACGGATAAATACAGTGTGGGACGATTAGTATATTTTGAAATGACGACTTGTGTCGCGGCCGCGATTGCGAGGGAAAAAATTCTTAAAAAGTGGAATCGCCAATGGAAAATCGATCTGATCGAAAAAAAGAATCCGGAGTGGAAGGATTTATACCCAAGATTGATTAGTGTTTCTCCTGGATCCCCCGGTCAAGCCGGGGGATGACATTTTCATGAAAAATCAAAATTCCCTTGTCCTTTTTATTGTTGGCCCTACCGCGTCGGGCAAATCAGCGCTTGCCGTTTCTCTTGCCAGGAAATTGAACGGGGAGATCGTTTCCGCGGATTCCATGTTGGTCTACAAAGGAATGGATATCGGGACCGCCAAGCTCGCAAAAAAGGAACAAGGAGGGATCCCCCATCATGGGGTCGATCTGATCCCACCCGCGAAGAGTTTTTCCGTTTTCGCCTACCGCCAATTTGCTCTCAAAGTTATCAGGAATATCGTCCGCCGGGACAAAATTCCTATTATCGCGGGAGGGACTGGTTTTTATGTAAGGGCTCTATTGGAGGGGCTTTTACCCCAGCCCGGTGCTAATAGCGCTTTGAGGCGAAAACTCCAGCGGGAGGCTCAGGAAAAGGGGTTGCCGGCCCTCTACAGGCGTCTCCTCAAGCTGGATCCGCAGCGGGCTAGGGCGATCGGGCCCCGGAACGGCCGGCGCATCATCCGGGCGCTTGAGATCCGTTTGACCTCGGGCAAGAAACCTTCCCAGGCATCGGTCAGGATGCCGGGACTTGAGGAACTTGGTTTTAGACCCATTGTGATCGGTCTTAACCGGGACCGGGAGGCGCTTTATGGAAAGATCAACGCGCGAGTGGATAGTATGTTTCGCAAAGGTCTTGTGCGCGAAGTGAAGAAACTTGCCCGTAAGAAACTTTCAAAAACCGCGCTTCAAGGGGTGGGTTACAAAGAGACGCTTGATTGGATTCGCGGGGATGACCCAAGATCTCTTGAGGATGTGAAAAACAGGATCAAACAAGTGACGCGTCACTTTGCCAAGCGGCAATGGACCTGGTTTAAACGCGAGAAAAATATCCGTTGGGTTTGGTGGCCTGAGACGGCTGCGTTAGCGGACGTCTCTGATTTTATCTTTGCTAACTTTCTGAAAAATAAGAAGCAAACGGCCCGAAACGGGGAACAAGAAACAGAGAGGCAGAGAAGCAATGACTGACAAGCCTTTTCTGTGGCCCGAGGATGTGAAGATTGAAGTTGTTCGGGATCTGATCCTCCATCAACTTCAAAGGCTCTAAAATGGCGCGCGATAAAGTCTGTCTCGTCATCATCAAGGATCATGGAAAAGATTCTCCGGATCCCCGGAGCGCGCTTGAGGAAATGACCGAGCTTACGGAGTCGGCTCAAGGGACCGTGGTCGCAAGCCTGACGGCGAACGGCGCGCATCCCAGTCCCGGACATTTCATCCGCAAAGGGAAGATCGAGGAATTGCGCGAAGCGATCGGAAAAGCCGGGGCCAATGTTGTGATCTTCAGCGTGGACCTGACGGCGGTCCAGGCGCGGAATCTCGAAGCGGATTGCGGGGCGCGCATCGTGGACCGCACGGGCCTGATCCTGGATATTTTTGCGCGGCGCGCGGTTTCGAGCGATGGAAAACTCCAGGTTGAGCTCGCGCAGATGCAATACCTCTTGCCTCGACTTTTGGGGCTTGGCGTGATCCTGTCGCGTCTGGGCGGCGGGATTGGAACTCGCGGGCCCGGCGAACAAATGCGTGAGGTGGACCGCCGCAAGATCCAGAGGCGTATTGAGTCGATCAAAGGCCAGCTTGAAAAGCTCCGAACGCACCGCGCCCAGATGCGCCAGGGACGCCGCCAAAAAGGTCTCAAGCAGGTCGCGATCGTGGGTTATACGAACGCCGGGAAATCCACGCTTCTGAATGCCTTGACCGGCGCGGATGCGTATGTCGAGAACCGGCTTTTCGCGACGCTGGATCCCAAGACGCGGATCTATGAGGATGGTTCCGGTCTTTCGATCCTTTTTACTGACACCGTCGGATTTATCCGGAATCTTCCGCACGGACTTGTGAAGGCGTTTCACGCGACTTTGGAACAGGTGCTTGATGCGGACCTGATCCTTGTTTTGGTGGACGCGGCAAGCGACCATGTGGCGGAGCACAAACGGGTGGTGGAAGAAGTCCTGAAGGAGCTTGGCGCCGAGGGCAAGGCGAAGATCCTCGCGCTTAATAAAACCGATCTTCTGGGCGAGGCGGAAAAGGCGAGGGTCCAGAACGCCTTTCCGGAAGCTGTTCTCATCTCGGCCGCACGGAAGCAGGGTTTTCAGGAACTAGTCGCGCGGATCCGGCAGGATTTTTAGCGAATATTTCGAGGGGAGATCGACTCGTTGCGTCTTTGTAACTCCATGCCTTTATGATACAATTCCAAAGTTTTTCCTCATTTGAGATCCCGTAAAATTTACCGAGAACAGGAAGGAAGCCATGGAAACTCTTGCAACGGATTTGCCGAGCATTGAACTCTATAAGGCGGGACAAGGGCCGTGGCTGGATACCATCAGCCGCAAACTTTTGAGGTCCGGAACCCTTAAGGCTTATATCGATGAAAGCGGTCTTCTTGGCGTCACTTCGAATCCTTCTATTTTTCAGCAAGCGATCAGCCAAGGTGAGGGTTATGAGCAGGATATCCAGAAGCTCCTGAAGCGCGGGGCAAGCACCCTGGAGATCTATGACGCCCTGACGGTCAGCGACATCCGCGAGGCATGCGATCTTTTTCTGCCGGTCTTCAAAAAAACTTCCGGCGAACACGGTTTTGTCAGTCTCGAGGTGCTTCCAAGTCTCGCGTTCAATGAAGAAGCAACGGTGGAAGAGGCCCGAAGGCTTTTCCGGCTCGTGAACCGTCCGAATGTTATGATCAAAGTTCCCGCCACCGCGCAGGGGATCCGGGTCGTGGAGCGATTGATCGGG
>CAZGCC010000153.1:0-2518 GCA_964524195.1 uncultured bacterium
ACACACTTCTTGAGGAACGACTCTGAAAGCGGCGAAAGGAACCATTTAGCTTTGAAAAAAGAGCGGTTCCTCAGATCAAGCCAGTTTTTTGAAATCCACAACCTGATAGGCCTTCGAGATGTGGCGAACGGTGGTCACGGTGGATTGTACGACCAGGATATCGGCACCCGCTTCTTCCACGATCTTGCCAAATCGTTCGGCGCGCTGCGGGATCGCACTGACCGCGCAAAGGACTTTCGCCTTCTTGATCTCGCGAACCCTCTTGGCGATCAATTTTTCACTGATGGGTTTTACATAAAGTTTCTGGACCAATTGCGTCGCCTTCTCCGGCGTCGATTTGGAGATCTCATCGAGGATCGTTTCATAATCATCGTAACGGGTATAGATCCCCTCAAGGTTCAGCACGGCAAGACCGCCGAGCTTCCCCATAGCGATCGCGAATTTCGGATCCACAACACCATCCATCGCGGACGCCAGGAACGGGATCGGCAGCGTCATTTTCCCCAGAGGCATCGTAATATCGACCTCATCGGGGTTGATCGTCACATCGCCCGGTACCAGAGCGATCTCATCAAATCCATAGGCGCGTCGCGCCTTGCGGTCCTTTCCGATAAAAACTGACATGGCATTCCTCCTTAGATGGTGATGGCAGAAATAAAAAAAGGCGCAAGGGCACGCGTTCGATACGCCGCCTTACGCCTTAAAATGTGATGAATAGAAGCAGTTTGCTGTCCCATTTGCGGTATCATACTAAAGCTTCATGGGATTTGTCAATGAACTCTAAAGCTCAAACCCCTGTTTTTTGAGTTTTTCGCCAAACAGGTTTTTAAAATCACAACTGTCTCAGGTGCTTTTCCGTCCCATCCAGCAATACCACCTTCGCGCGGGAAGCGCTAACATGCCCCGGACCAAACCAAAGACTTGGAACAAGGTCACCAAGGAGGTCTTATCCCTAGCACGGACTGAGACGCAAGGGTCTCTTCCTTCATCAATTTAATGCTTCCAGTTCTTCGTCGATAATCTCCTGAAAATCCGCCGCCGGCACTGCCCCATTCAAAAATCTTTTATTTACAAAGAAAGCAGGAGTGCCAGAGACACCGACACGGCTTCCTTCCGCCTGATCTTCCTTGATCGCTGGAGCATAACCGGCTCCAGTTTCAGGTTGACCGCATATTTTTTCAGGCTCTCCAGATCCAGAGCTTTTGAATTTTTGAAAAGCAACTCATAATATTCCCAAAACTTCCCCTGCTCCCTGGCGCAACGAGCAGCTTCCGATGCTTTGACCGCATTCCCATGAAACCCAAGCGGAAAATCACGATAAGTCAGCCGGATCTTGTCCGGATTATTCTTCATCACTTCAGTAAGCGTTTCGTTCCCTTTATTACAGTAAACGCACTCAAAATCCGAAAAAAAGATGATCTGAATAGGCGCTTTTTCAGGACCCTTCGCGATCGGGTCCTTCGCCTCTTTCACCTCAACCCGGGAGACCGGCATCAGGATCTTGACCTTGTATTCTTTGCGAAGCGCCTGAAGCTCTTTCTGCCAGGCCTCCATTTCTTTTTTGTGTTTCAGATAATCCCGAACCCCATCTTTAATCTTCTCAAGATCTTCCTTGCCGGGCCCAGAGATCTCCTGATATTCCTTTTTGATATCCTCTTCCGTAACAGGCATCGCCTGGGCTTTGATACTTTTTTCAAAATCCTCAACCGACATGCCGCGCCCTTGAGCGCCAAGCTTGACGAGTTGTTTCTCGATCATACCCTTGAGCGTAGCCAGCTTGACCTTCTGAGCCTCTCTTTCGATCTGCTCCAGCGCCCCTTTAGCCTGTTCGTCCAGCTCGCCTTCAGTGATCGTACTTGATCCGACTTGGGCAACAACCACCGGCTCCGCCGCAAAAAGAACGCTGTTTGAATAGCAAAGAAGCATTCCAAAAAGAAATATCCTTGTTTTCATAATTCTCCTTCTTACGGAACCAGCACTGCTTCAACTATGGCTCAGAGGCGGCGTTATATTCCTATACATGAGGTGCTGACGGCAGATGTTTCAGCCAGTGGGATATTACGGATTGCGAGTCAGGCTTTCCATTTCACTCTACTCTTCTGCAACGGTTCCTTCTCGCCAGGCGGAACAAACACAGCCATTCATCCCTGGATGCCTCTCCACACGACCTTGATCTTCACACGCGAATCAGAAGAAATCACATTTTTCTTAATCTGTAAATCGTTCCGCCAATTTTAACCTTCGCGCAGGAACCGTTTGTCGTATCACCTTCGCTGACAAGCTGGACATTATAAATCGTCCCTCCTTTTTTAATTTTCAAGGAGGAAGCTGCGCTTGTAGATCCGGCAATCCCCACTTCACCACCAGGGCATTTAACTTTCATAACTTGGGTATAGGCTGAACCAGAATAACATTCCTCTCCAGGGCCAAAACATTGCCCACAATTGCATATGCAATCTTGCTGTCCACAATATTTTTTACCCCCCTGACTTATTACCGAGATGCATTGTTTACCACT
>CAZGCC010000153.1:2540-3259 GCA_964524195.1 uncultured bacterium
ATCGCGCAAAAAACGGCCAACCACACCAAATTCCTTATCTTCATAAAATTCTTCTCCTCTAAATTCAGACACCCTTCTTCGCGGCTCTACGCTAAATACAGACAGTTGTCCGCCCCGCCGCAATTATTGGTAGAAAGAATAATTCCGCCTTCGGCCTTAAAACTTTTATTATAGCCGTCCATGGTCGCTAGCAAACTTACAGTATCATCAGCATAATCATAAAATTTAAATCCTCCCTGAGCGGTGTTTTGCATGCTTGCAATAAAATCCGTTTCCGCGCCCCCGCCGCTTCTGTTCCACCCTATGATAGCCTTGTACGAATTTTTTATGCTTGCAAGAATTCCTCCGGCGTTACCAGATACAGGATCGAAATTAATATTTGGGCCACCAAGTATAACAGGACCGTTAACCTCAAGGCGGGCATTTGGGGTTGTAGTCCCGATACCGACATTTCCACCGAGAGGATTTAGATACAACGGGGATGGTGTAGCAGCCGGGCTTTTCTGCATCACTTGTATCCAAGCTCCCCAAGTGCCGCCGAATAAAGATCCAAAATAACTATGAATATCATCTCCTCCAATCACGGCAACAGCGTTTGCCCGAGTGATTGACCCGCTCACATCCCGAGGGTTATCCACTGTTAACTTATTGGTCGGACTGGCCGCCCCGATCCCGACATTCCCCGAGGAAGTAGCAAAGCGGGCACCCTCGGTAGTGGT
>CAZGCC010000154.1:0-262 GCA_964524195.1 uncultured bacterium
TGGGTCCGCGGAGAGAGCCGTTATTGCGTACCGAAACACCTTTCTTTTTATGTGGAAAAATTTTTCCGAGCTATTCTTTGATGTTTCGCAGCTCTTTTGGGTCCCTTTCCGTATTTTGCTGGCTCTCACTAAGGGGAATCGCGAGCTCTTACATGGGTTCATTCAAGCCCTTCGCCTGCGGGATCTTGCCATTTCAAGACGCTGCACGACCTTGCCTCCCAAGAGAACAAATCGAGAGATCCTGTCTCTCTGGGGTTCCCGC
>CAZGCC010000154.1:371-798 GCA_964524195.1 uncultured bacterium
GGCGGTGGTGATCACGAAAAATGAAGAAGATCGGCTGGGCGAATGTCTCGCAACGCTGACTTTTGCCGATGAGATCGTGGTGGTCGATTCGGGGAGCACTGATAAAACGGTCGAGATCGCGAAACGCTATGCGCATCGGGTTTATGGCAGGTCTTTTGACGATTTCAGCTCGCAAAAGAATTTTGCCGTCTCCCAGTCATCCGGAGATTGGATCCTTTTACTGGATGCTGATGAGAGAGTTACCCCCGCACTCAAAGACGAGATCCTCGAAGTTTTGAAAACGGCAACGAAATATCAGGCCTACCGCATTCCAAGAAAAACATGCTTTCTTGGCAAGAGACTCCGTTTTAGCGGTACGCAATCTGACCATCCTGTGCGGCTATTCCGGAAGGGAAGCGGTTGCTTTGAGCAGCCCATTCACGAATTC
>CAZGCC010000154.1:906-1324 GCA_964524195.1 uncultured bacterium
AACTAGAAGCTCGTTTTCTAAAGGATCGCGGTGTCGCTTCTGGGGTCCGGCATTCGTCCAAGCCCTTGCTCGTTTTTTTAAATCGTTATCTTTTTAAACTCGGATTTCTTGATGGCGTTGCGGGCTTCCAGTTCGCTTATTTTTCCGCTGTTTATACCCGCCGTAAATATCAAAAACTCAATGAATTGAAATGCCGGGAAGATCTGGAGCCGCTGATCCAGGCGCGATTTGACAATTTCGCCAAGACGCTTCCAAGTCACATCGATCGGTCCGACCGCCGGCTCATTGCGCTCCTGGAGGCCTGTGGCGATCCGGCAGGAAAAAGAATCCTCGAAGTCGGTTGCGGTAAGGGGCGGTTCGGGGAAGTATTCATATCTCAAAAAGCCCCGTTTATCGGCATCGATCCCTCCGAGGTCTT
>CAZGCC010000154.1:1334-2463 GCA_964524195.1 uncultured bacterium
GTTCGACATCGTTTACGTGGTTGAGGTGATCGGGCATTTACCGCTGCTGGAGAAATCTATCGCGGAGATGTCCCGGGTTCTTAAAAAGGGCGGGACCCTGGTGATCATCGACCGTAATAAATTCTCGCTGAATCAGAAACGTTTTCTAACGCCGAATTTTCTGATCAAGCGGTGGCACGAACTCAAGAACCATTGGATCTATCCCGAGGGTTTTCCGTTCCGGGAAAAGTGGTTTTCTAAAAAGGGCCTCGCGCGCGTTTTGAAGTGCCATTGCGGTAAAGTCGAAGCTGCTTACATCGAATCGGACGGCGAGAAAAAGTGTCCCTGGCATATTGTTTTTGATAAGATCCCATGGGTGCGTGTATTTATTCTTTGGAAGGGATCAAAATAAATGAATCTTGAGGTTGTCCTTCTGGAGGCGTGTTTGCCTTTGGAACAATCTCTCCGTCAGATCGGGTTACCCTTCCGCACTTTTGGTCTAGATGCAGCTATTCCCGAGGATAGTGCGGCTTATTTTACAGCGGCAGATACGGCCTTGAGTCGGCACAGGGTTGAAAAACTGCTTGCGAAAAAGCGTCATGTTGTCATGCCGGAAAATTCGCGGCATCACTTTAGCCCTAGCCTTTTTTTGCCCGGATAGCTATCTCAGCGATGTAAAGAAAAGCGCTCTTAAAGCTTTTTGTGTTGGGGAGTTCAATCCTAAAGAGACAGTTGCGCTTCAGCCGACAAATAACGCGGCCGCATTTTTTTTAAAGCTTTTTTCTGTGATTTTCGAAAGGCAAGGACTTCTGCTGCCCGCGGTCCATGCGTTCCCGCACCCCTTCCGAACGATTTTTTGCTTCCGGGTTGACGCGGATGAATTTGATTCAGCCGCGGCGACAGCATTTATGAAGCATTGCGAAAAACACGCGCGGGGGACGAGTGTTTATTTCTCCGCCGCGAATTTTATAGGTGCTAAACAAGTTATAAGGGACTGTTCCGCGGCCGGCATGGAGGTCGCCTCTCACGCTTTTCACCACTTCACATACCAATCCTTTCGTCAAAATTATTATAACATTGATAAGGCCGCGCGTTTTTTTGATAGCCTTGGTATTTCCCGATCAGGATTTGCGGCTCCTCATGGACGCTG
>CAZGCC010000154.1:2473-3252 GCA_964524195.1 uncultured bacterium
TGCAACGCGCGTTGGAACAGTTGGGATATGCCTACTCAAGTGATTTTTCCTTTGACTACGACGGGTCTCCTTCTTTTCCTGTGATGCCGGAAGGCCAATTGTCAGGGGTGTTGCAAATCCCCGTACATCCCTTTTGCAGCGGGATATTCCTGGAGGCCACGGACGATATACTGGTGCCGGAAATGTTGTTCTCTCATTGGAAGGCGGTTTTCGAGCAAAAATATGCCAGCGCGGACCCTATTATTTTTTATGATCACCCGACCCCTTGGATGACCGCTCATTTTGATATTATTGACAGGCTATTTGCGATGGCATTCGAAAGACGTGACGTTTGGATCTGTCAGATGCGTGAATTTGCCGATTGGTGTTTAGCTCGGAATCGAATAAACTTGAGCGTCGCTCAGGAACCCTTTTCAAATACAATTCGTATTTCTGCCAATCCCTTCAATTCGTCCTTTGCGCTTAATTTTTTTCGCAATGAAGCGAAAAGTCTCACCACCGTGGCGTTAAAGGGTGGCGCTCAAATTGTCAATTTGTCGGACGCTGTTTTTAACGAAAGGAATCCTCCGTTCGCCCCGTCGAATTCCATGCGATCACGCTGTTCTTTCATGGAAGTCTTAAAAAGGAATGCCAAGCGCGCCCTGGATTGGGAGACAACAACGCCGGTTCGTGAGCTTATTGTCAGCGATGTCCAGACTGCGGTAAAAAAACTCTTGCGCGCTGGTAGGGGTTCCTGGAAAAAAACGGCTTGGGGGAAGCGCTCTTAATTGGTAGCATAT
>CAZGCC010000155.1:0-3204 GCA_964524195.1 uncultured bacterium
ACGGCCTATGGTCTCTCAGCTGACGAATCGCGGGATTGGATCGCCGCCAGGTTGAAAGAGCTTATCACTACCCAACGGGATGAAGGTAAAGTTAGCAATGATTTTCTGGAGAAACAGCTCGCTTCGATCCGTCAATTCGCGTCGGCTGGCGGGGTGTTTTATACCGATTCTGCTGAGAGCCGCGGGGTGCATGTGGACCTTCCCGAGTCTGTTTCGATGAGGGATCTGGCTCAGTACGCGCCTTTGATCCTTGCAGCCGCCCTTACGCTAAATACGAAGCTTTATTTCAATTTCCATGGAAGCGACAAGGCCGCAAGGGCTCTGGAGAACATGTTCCGGGAAGAAGCCAGGAAAAACGGGGTTCAGCTTGGGGGCCAGCAATTCCGGGTCTTCGCGGTTTCTGTGGATGGAGCTTTTGCGTCCTTGAGATCCGATGAAAAATTGCCGGCAGATGCTTTGTTGGCTGCGGATGAAAAATCCCTGCCTCAAGGCAATGAAAAGTACAGTCTTTGGTTTAACAGCAATTCCGCCAAAAGTAACATGGAAAAACTTGCCTCTGAAATTACCGGGACGCTTTATGCCGCCTTGGATCAAAAGATCCTGAAAGGAAGGGCCCAGGATATTTCCACTTATAGCCAGCGGTTGTCTGAAGCCATCACGAAAGCCGTCCAGGGTTACGCCGCGATCCTCAAAGCTGCTTAATCCGCTTGGATTTTCTTTCAAAAACAGTATAATCCTCAGCTCCAGAGGTCGTTTCTTTCGCGTCCCCATCGTCTAGGTTGGCCTAGGACACCAGGTTTTCATCCTGGTAACAGGGGTTCAAATCCCCTTGGGGACGCCATTCATTTTCTCAGAGATAGCCCCAATACCTATCGATTGAAGCGAATCTGAAATTGGTGCAGTCTCAATTTCAATTAATCGAAGTGAGTCGAACTTGGGGTTGCCCAAGTCGCCATTAATGAAAAGAAAGCAAAGATTTGGTATGTCTTTTTTGACTATTTAAGAAATCAAATCTCAGGCAAGGATAGATAATAAAGCCTCGCACCTGCTTCGGGTGCGGGGTTTTTTTATGTCGGCATGTTTCTGTCGCGGTCGATGGGCTGGATTGTAGCAAGTTGAGAGTTCGTTGAAAAAGGAACCGAGCTCGGACTGGTAGAGAGACCCATTCCAGGAGGATGGTCTTGAGGTGTTTGGAGCACGATAGGTGAGCAAAAGAGCATATTTGCTGAAGAAGCTTCAGGATCTCGGGCCAGTAAACTTTATTTTTGGAAATGGTCTTCAGACCGTTTTTGCTGTTGGACTCATGGGGGGATGCCCTTCTTTTCAGCGGTATATTTAACTGGAGACGGTTTGAATTCTCGCGGGGACTTGTATTTTTTAAATCTTATGTTATCCTTTTAATAAGTTTTATATAAAATTCTTACGGAGGATAACTGGCCAGTGAAAAAATCCCTCAAATCGGTCGCTCTGTTCGTGCTCTGTACCTTTGGGACGACGAGCGTGAACGCCGCATCTTTTTCTGTTCCTCTGGAAGGTGATACAGCCTCGTTTTTGCCGCGGATTCTTTCTATCCCTTCAGGATTTGGACACATCGCGGAAATTGTAAAAGGAGATCCAAAGGGTCCTGTCCTGATCCACATTCGTTCGGCCCATGGAAATTATCAGGCTGAAAAGAATACAGAGAATCTTCTTGAGCATATCGAGGAGAATTCCGGGACGCGTCTTTTGCTGCTGGAAGGGGGGGCGCACAAGCTTCAGCCGGAACTCTTCCGTATTTTTCGAGGCCATTCCCGTTTTAATCAAGCTGTTTCCGGCAAACTCGTTCAAGAGGGGTATCTTTCCGGTCCTGAATCTTTTCTGATCAACTCCAGCAGAAAAATGGAGGGTTGGGGTGTTGAGGATCTGGATATTTATAAAAAAGACCGCGCAGATTTTATGTCGGTCATGAGTTCGCAGGATCTGGCGGAGAAGCACCTGGCGTCCCTTCGTGCTTCGGTCGATAAAAAATTTGTTTCCCGGCTCAATAAAGATCTCCGGTCGTTGGTTCGCGCAGAAGAGGATTTTGCCTCCGGAATGCTTTCTTTTGAAGGGTGGGTTAGGTTCCTGGGTGAGGGAAGCAAGAGATCCTTGGGAATTGACCTTGCGGATCCTTTTTATCAGGACCGCTATCCTTTTCTTGTGCGCTATTACCGCTTGGCGGAGATCGGTTCGAGGATCGACCGGGACAAAGCTCGGGTGGAGGCTGAGGATTTTATAAAAACGCTTGCCGCTCAAAAAGAAACGGAAAGCTTTCAACCGGTGTTCAAAGCGCTTTTGGCGATGAATGAAGATCAGCTTTTGGGGCCTGTGGGCCGTACGCATGACGGTTATTCACTGTTACGACGCGCCTTTGATAATGTTTTTGAAAAACTCCCGCAGAGCCTTTCTCTGGATGCCTGGCCGAATTGGGTTCTTTATGTCCAGTATGTCATTTTAATGCAGGAATTGGACGCTCCAGGACTTCATGAGGAAGTTGTCCGTTTCCAAAAGGCAGTGCAGGAGGCTATGGCCAAGACCTCTGACGAGAGGGCTTATCTTGCGGCTGCGCGAGGCATGTATCTATTGCGTCGGTTGTTTTCTCTGGAACTGACAAGGGAAGAATACGAGGAGTTGCAGGATGGTTCCGGTTTTCCCGAAGGGTTTCATGCGGATCAAAACTCTCATGGCCCAAAGTCCTGGTCGGGTCTTTCCAATATCAAGGCATTGCATGCTCAGGCGATGAGTTTTTATCAAACCGCCGTTTTACGCGAACACAAGATGTTTGAGAGAGCTCTCCGTCGAATGGAATCTGAAAAAGAACGCCAAGCGATCCTTGTTACCGGTGGTTTTCATTCTCGAGGGTTGAAAAAACTTGCCTTGGAGAAAGGCTGTTCTTATCTGGAGATCGTTCCGCGTATCACGGATGCTTCGAAACATGATCGTGAAATCTATCTTCGATCGATTTTGGGTTCCCGGAAGATGGAAATTTCTCAAATGAGCCCTGTTCTCGGGCTGGATCGTAATGCCATGCGCGAGGTTCTGGGGCCGGAGCATAAGCTCTGGCTTGAGAGTGTGCGGGATATTATTCATGGGATGATCTATTCCGAGGAGCCTGGATCAAGGCCGGAATTGTTCGAGGCGTTGTCTCGAGCGTCTCTCTTTGACCCTCTCCGTTCCGAAGCAAGG
>CAZGCC010000156.1:0-3168 GCA_964524195.1 uncultured bacterium
AACTCGCGGCGGAGATAGGTCTTCCCGGGATTTTCTGTTTTTTGGGGTTTCTCTTTATGTTCTTCCGGAGATCGCTCCAGGCAATTCGCCGGGCTCGCGGCTCTCCCGAGGAATACCCGATGCTGGGGATGCTGACGGGACTTCTGGCTTTTCTGATCTATGCCGCCTTTGACAACAATCTCCAAAGCCCACCCTCGCTCATGTTCTTTTGGTTTTTGGCGGGAGTTCTGATGGCTAGGCAGGACGGACACAAGAGGACAGTCCCATCATGAATATCCTTGGCATTTCAGCCTTTTACCACGATTCCGCCGCCTGCCTAGTTCATGACGGAGAGATCGGGGCGGCGGCACAGGAAGAGCGCTTTACGCGCAAAAAGCACGACTTTTCGTTCCCTCAGAACGCCATCGATTTCTGTCTGAAAAAAGGCGCTATCAAATCCTCAGAGCTCGATTGCGTCGCGTTCTATGACAAGCCGTTCATCAAATTTGAGCGCATTCTTGAAACCTATCTCGCATACGCCCCTCGCGGTATCGCTTCATTCCTCCAGGCCATGCCGCTCTGGATCAAACAAAAGCTCTGGATGAAGGATTTCATCCAGACCGAACTCAAATTTGAAGGGAAGATCGTTTTCCCAGAGCATCACGAGTCGCATGCCGCCTCCGCTTTTTTCCCGTCACCTTTCCGGGAAGCCGCGTTCCTCACGATGGACGGCGTCGGAGAATGGGCAACCACAAGCTACGGAGTGGGAAAAGACAACAAGATCGAGATCCTCGCGGAGATCAAATTCCCGCATTCGCTCGGACTTCTTTACTCGGCTTTTACCTATTACACCGGTTTCAAGGTCAACTCCGGGGAATACAAGGTTATGGGGCTTGCGCCGTACGGCAGACCGGTCTTCAAGGATCTGATCCTGAAAGAATTGATCGATCTGAAAGAGGACGGCTCGTTCAAGCTCAACATGAAATATTTTGACTACTGCGCCGGTCTCCGGATGACGAACGGCCGCTTCGATAAGCTTTTCGACGCGCCCCGCCGCAAACCGGAGTCCCGCGTCACGCAGAGGGAGATGGATCTCGCGCGCTCGATCCAGGAAGTTACTGAGGAAGTCATGCTGCGCATCACCCGTCATGTCCAAAAAGTCACAGGACAAAAGAATCTTTGCCTCGCGGGCGGTGTCGCCCTCAACTGTGTGGGAAATGGCCGTGTCCTCCGGGAGGGACCGTTCGAAAATATCTGGATCCAACCCGCTTCGGGGGATGCCGGCGGAGCTTTGGGCGCGGCGCTTTTCGCGTGGCATCAATACCTCGAGAAGCCAAGAGTTGTGAACGGAAGAACGGACAGCATGCGCGGTTCTTATCTCGGCTGTGAGTTTTCCAATGACGAGATCGAGGCCTTTTTGTCGAAACGCGAGATCCCGTTAACGCGGCTCCAGGATGCGGAGCTTCCGGAAAAGATCGCGGACCTGGTTGCGCAGGAAAAAGTGATCGGATGGTTCCAGGGCGCCATGGAGTTCGGACCCCGGGCCCTCGGCGGCCGCTCCATTCTCGGGGATTCGCGTTCTCCCAAAATGCAGGAGCAGATGAACCTCAAGATCAAATTCCGGGAAAGCTTCCGGCCTTTTGCTCCTTCCGTGGTAGCCGAAAAAGTTTCGGATTATTTTGAAATGTCGGTGGAAAGCCCTTACATGCTTCTCGTATCTCCGGTGCATAAGAAGTGGCGCCGCGAAATGACCGACGATGAAAAGAAGCTTGAGGGGATCGAACTTTTGAATGTCAAACGGTCCGGGATCCCGGCGGTCACACATGTCGATTATTCCGCGCGCGTTCAGACCATCACGGAACCCCAAAATCCCCGCTTCTATCAGCTGCTTAAAAAATTCGACGAAAAACACGGCTGCCCGGTCATGATCAATACTTCATTCAATGTCCGCGGGGAGCCGATCGTTTGCACGCCGGAGGACGCATACCGTTGCTTCATGAGAACGCATATGGATCATTTAGTCCTGGGGAATTATCTTCTCAACAAAGCGGAACAGAAGCCTCTGGAGAAGGACAGCGCCTGGATGAAGGAATTTGAATTGGATTAAGCTCTTAGGGGACAGGCATTCAAGGATCGCCTGTCCCCTAAGATTAAAGCTGTACTCTCTCCCGTTGGGAGAGGGAAGGAAATGAGAAAAAACATGGTCCTCGCAGAAATAAAAAACATTGATTCGAGTAAGAACAAGCTCCGAGAATTCGGGCTTGTGGTCGGGGGAGTGCTGTGCGCGGTTGGCATTTTCCTCTGGTGGCGCGGCCGGGGTGCTTACCCCTTCGTTCTTTTTCCCGGTCTCATGCTGGTGATCACGGGGGCGATCGTTCCGGCCATCCTGAAACCGCTTCAAAAAGCCTGGATGACACTCGCGATCCTGATGGGTTGGTTCATGACCCGTGTCCTGATGGGCATTCTCTTTTTTCTCGCGATCACACCGATCGGGTTGATCCTGCGTCTAACGGGGAAAGACCTGCTCGACCAAAAGCTTGAGCCCGACGCAAAGAGCTACTGGAAGATCCGTCCCCACACCCCGCGCGTCCCCGCCGATTACGAAAAACAGTTTTGAGGCAACCCCTTTTAAGACCCGGTCTTTAAAGGCCTTCTAAGACCGGGTCTTAAAAGGAAAAACTTCACCCGAAATGCACTGACAATCCCTAGAGCATTTGCTAATATACCGACCATCAACGATAAAAATTTTGGAGGCTTGCCCCGCTAGAGACTGATGCTCTATCACTGAACGCGGGATCTTTGCGGCAGGCGGAGGAATTAATTTCTTACAGAAACTTTTATCAATTAACGGAAGCGCGCCGAGAGCGCTTCCTGTCTCTAACGGGGGAGCTATGGGAAAAATAAGTATTTTGAAAGAGTTCTGGGATTTTCTTAAGGTTCGCAAAAAATGGTGGCTCACGCCGATCGTGCTGGTCATGGTCCTCTTGGGCGCTCTTATCGTCTTCTCTCAAGGGTCCGCTCTCTCACCTTTCGTTTACACGCTTTTCTAGGACACCATGGCACGCTATTCTTTCAAAAGCTCCTGGAAACAGTGGCTGGCGGGTGCGTTTGGCGCTGTGGGAAGTGCGTTATTCTTCCCATTTCGCGCCTCACGGAAGCCGCTGGATCTTGCGGCCGTGCGAAGCATCC
>CAZGCC010000157.1:0-2343 GCA_964524195.1 uncultured bacterium
GCTAATGTAGCTGAAAAAAGCATTATTGATGCCGCAAACCCAAGAGGTTCATGTCCAACAATAGCGCTTCGCAAATAAAGCGTGGCTGTCCTTTGACTATGGTCATTGCGAACTTCAACGGTTTTCACTCTGCTTGTGATATAAAAAAATGCACACGCAAGGCCTACAAGAATACCCACAAGCGCAACAACATAACCCGCAGGAATCCTGTCGTTCTGCACCAAATAAACAACCCTCAAGATTGATTCTGGAAATTCCAACAAATATGAAGAAATGGTGATGAGAGCAACACCATTACCTATCCCCCGTTCATTTATAAGCTGCACAATAAAAATCAGGAACATTACCGAGGCTATCATTGTAACAACCACTATGAATCGAAACATCAAGCCTGGATTCGTTACGATTGCTACACCATTAAAAGCTGCTGGACTTTCCAGCCACAACGCGATAAAGAATGACTGAAAAGCGCTCAGTCCTATCGTGAGAATGTATGTAATTTTTTTAAGATTTTCTCGTCCCTTTTCACCACCAAAAGCATTTTGTTTCAACTTTGGGATTATGCACGAACCCACCTGAAGCAAAATGCACGAAGAGAGAAATGGCATTAACCCGAGACCTAAAACTGTCATGCGTCCCGCCATCTCTCCTGAAGCAAAAAAATGAGCTATGCTGAAGCGGCCAACATGGCCCATGCGACTAAGGAAAATTTGTAAAGCATCCCTGTCAATTCCCGGCAAATGGATAAGGGAGACGATTTTAACTGCAAGAAGGACCGCTTCCTCATCGAAGGATTAGCAAATAACCACAGGAGCGTCTCCTTGGGAGAATATCTCAGCGAAGAAATCCGTGGTATTTTTCGAAAGATGTTCTTGTCTTTCGAGTCCTCTGCCTCGCTTTTTTCGCGAGAATGAAGTGCGGAAAATTTTTCCTGTGGAATACTGCTCACGAGTTCAATGTGGCAATCTGAACAGCGTTGAACACCCTGCCGGTACTCGGCTTTGCACTTAGGACACACACCAGCTTTAAGATCCGTGTAGCATTCAGAACACACACGGAAACTGTCTGGATATTTCATCTTACATTTTGGACAGAGTTTATTCAAAGGCTCGGTTGCTTCAGGCAGAGTTTTTACGAGGTCAATATGACAGCCCGAACATTTAAAAAATCCTTCCCGATATTCCGCCTTGCATTTAGGACAAAACATTACTCCCTCCAAAAATAGCAACATGTTTTGGTGTTTTTCCCTCGGACTGCTACGCCCAAATTATCGGTCATTTTAGCTGAGACCTGAAAGGGAAAGCTAGGTGGATTTTAGAATTTGATACAAGAAAACCGAGAATAATCAACACCGAACAAACATTTTATTGCGTTAACCGTTCGCCGTTTCCTGAACGGCTTAGACGCGGACGACTTCTTTGACTTCGGGGATGTATTCCTTAAGGTAGGCTTCGATACCCATCTTGAGCGTCATCGTGGCGCTGGGGCATCCGGAACAGGCGCCTTTGAGATGGAGTTTCACGACGCCGTTCTCAAAACCGCAGAAAACCGCATCGCCACCGTCCCGGGCAAGCGCCGGACGGATCTGTTCATCCATGATCGCGATGATTTTTTTTTCGATCTCCGAACCCGGGTTCGTGGCATCCGCGCATTTTTCGCAGACCTTGGGGCTTGTTTTGCCGCAAACGAAGAAGTCGCGGATCGCCTCGGTTACAAGCGGGATCAGGGTGTTCCAGCTTTGAACTTTGTCATCCCGCGTCACCGTCACAAGATCCGGGCCGATCATCACTTCTTTGATATGCTCGATCTCGAAAAGCTTCGCGGCCAGGGGCGACTTCCCCGCTTCGGCCTTGGAGGCAAATTGGACCGTTCCGTGCGTGCAAATGGGAACGCTCACATTGAACTTGAGCGAGCTTGGATTCGGCGTAAATTCGGTGGTGATCTGAATTTTTTCCATAAGTTCGAATTCCTTATCCGGGATTAGTGATCGTGACGGCGGGATTATAACACGGCGCTTTACCGGAGCGCGAGCCTTTCATAGGCTTCTGCGGCGGTTTTTCCCAAAGCGACAAATCCATGGTTCTTTAATATCACAAGATCGTGATCCTTAAGAACTTCCACGGCCGACCGGGCAAATTCGACTGTTCCATATGGAAATTCCCTCTCGGTCACAAAAGCGTTCTTGAGATCCAAAGCGTGAGCGTGTAATATCACGGCCGCATCGGGCCGCGCATCATAGATCATCTGGTGCATCATCGCTTCCGAACTTGGCGGGACCTTTCCGGAACAAAAAACTTTTTTTTGAGGAATATCCACCCCTTTGACCCAAACAAAACTCTCTGC
>CAZGCC010000157.1:2463-3148 GCA_964524195.1 uncultured bacterium
ACCGGCGGCAGTGATCACAAAACCCGTTGCGGCGCGAAAACTCAGATTCCCGCTGTTCTCGGGGCAAAATCCACGGTCCGCCAGTCTTTTCCCGATCCCGATCAGCTCATCGACCCGCGGATCCTGGACCCGTTCTTCCGGACCATGCACCACTTGAAATTTAACCCCGGTATAGATCTCACTCATATTTTTAGAAGGCTGCGCAGAAAAAGCCCTTCAAAGACTCTCCTTTGGGATAACAATGATTGCTCGGCTGGTTAAATGCGCAGGGATCTTCTCAAGAGACGAAGCATCGCGCTTTTCTGAGGAACCGTCTCTCCCCACTCCAGGTCTTTTAGGCTTTGCCGCTCTTGACCAATCTCTCAGCTTCGAGCCAAATCTCGAGATCCTGGTTCTGAACGCGGCCTTTCCGTTCCCAAAGTTCTTTCGCTTTTTCCGTGATCCGCTTGGTAAGCTCTTCCTGTGAAAGTTTCGGTTTTGCCATGATAGACCCTCCTTTGTTAGAACCTACTCTGGATGATACTACTTCCGGGCGCTTCAATAAAGAGAACACTTAATACACTTCGCAGAGCAATCCCTTGAGGTCAAACCCGAAAACAGTGTATAATTAAATAATGAGCAAACAAATCAAATATAAAAACATCACTTGGATTAAGACGCTTTGTAATGGCTCCGACTTTGAGTC
>CAZGCC010000158.1:0-555 GCA_964524195.1 uncultured bacterium
GCAGCCTCAAGCCCTGCAGCCTCAAGATATGCAACAGCAGTTCTCTCGCCGCGGGTCGTAGCTCTCGCGTAACGACCCGTCGGGTCATAAACAGCATCAAGTGACTCTTCCTTCTCCTTGGCGATATGCAACTCACCCTGAACCATCTCAATATCCACCGCAGCGGTGCGGAAATTGGCCGTATCTCGAAGCAGACGAGCGAAAGCAAGACGCATCGAAAGTTGCGCGGAGCTAGCCTCACCCTGCGCGGACGAGCGGATAAACGAAGTAAGCGCCTGATCGATCAGAACGCTATCGATCTCATCAATGATGACCGAAGCCTGCGAGAAATCACGGTTGATGATCTTCTGGGCTTCTTCACCCTCTTTGACTTCCAGAACATCATTGGCGGTATCAAAAGCCCAGTTGTTGATGCTGACATAGGTAATGTCCTTGGCGTATTCAGCGCGTTTGGCCTGAGAATCCATCTGCGCGAGCCTCGAAATATCTTTGACTCCATTGCGTTCGATGATCTTCGCGTTATCACCGTCCCGCTCATAATCCTTGGTCTGAACA
>CAZGCC010000158.1:565-3135 GCA_964524195.1 uncultured bacterium
GACCGACACTGCGCCCCACCAGCTTTCCAACCCCCAAACCCGCTTCGATGAAAGCGTCCACGGCTGACTCATCCTTGGTCGTCACAATGAACGAGCCCTTCCCTTCCAGACTGTTGACCATCGCGGAAAGGAGTCCCACCACCGTTTTACCTTCTCCTGTCGCAAGCTCGGCGATATTCCAGCCATGGTTCATCACAAGAGCCGCCATGAGCTGTTCGTGGTGAAGCTGGCCATAGCCCTTGTAGCTCGCGATCGCAAAAGCATAAAGCCCCATGGCTTCAAGCCGGGTCGAGCGAAGACCCAAGGCCTTCGTCCTGGATGCAAGGTCCTTGGTCTTATTCTCGAAAAATCCCCTGGCGATCTCGTAAGCGCGACCAGTCTCATCCTTAAAATTTATATCCTTGAGCTCAAAACCCTCAGCCTCAAGAAGCTTTTGAAGTTCTGCCTTGTATTCGTCGCGGAGCTTGTCTGTTTTCTTAAGATCCCCGCGATAAAGGGCCATAAGGCTGTTCTTCACACGCTGCTGGCCGATCATGTCGTGAGCTTCGATCGCGGCCTTACCTGTCTCCGTTGCAGCAAAAAGCTTGAGAAGAGACTGAAGTACCTTAGTGTTCTCCCCCTGATTCTCGATCTGCTTCTTCTGGGCATCTGTTAAAGTTTTTCTGAAACCACTGTCTTCCTGAGTGCGGCGGCGAAGCGCTTCTGTCGCGATCCAGTCATTCAAAACGCTTTGCTGCTCAGCGCTCAGACCCACCGAAAGACTCTGAAACGCAAGCTTTTGAGCCTCGATATCGGCCGCTATGACCGCAGCCTGCGCAGCATTGATCCTCGCCTGAATCGCTCCCATGTCAGAGACAGAAACACCTGCGGCAGGTTGTCCTTGAGCGATAGCAAGATCCGCCTTCGCCTGATCCAGAGCAGCCTGAGCCGCTTCCACCTGCGCTTGGGAGGCTTGAACGGCTGGCGCCTGTAGGCTGGCACTGACTGACATTGAAAAGCCACTCGCTGAATCATACGATATATCCACACCGATTTGAGTTAGCGCATCTTTTAAAGCATAGAATTGTGCTTCGGACATAGCAACGCGGCCTGTTTTATCCTGTAAATATTCACGAACTTTTCCGCCAAGCACGCTGTCGTAGAGAGCTACTTTATCTATTAATTCACGAGCATGCCGATCGGAAACCGAACCAACTTCCGAAATAAAGAATCCCTCAGAGATCTTCTTTCCTAAAAGCTCATTCCCCCTCAAGTGTTTTTGGGCGAGGTCAGAAAGCGCCTGAAGCGCCGCGGCCGAGGGCGCTGAGAGAAAATAAATGGTAATAGCATCATGCCGACCATCCGGAGCCGCAGATGTATCCGCCTCCCCAAACTTATAATTCGCATGAATCACGCCTGCCGCGATTAGGGCATCCAACGCATCGATCAATTCTGGCGTCACTTCGACATTTAAACTGCCCCTGGTGATTGTTTTACCATCAAACCTGCCGCGATAAATCCAATTATTCTGAACTGTGACACTGATATTCCTTGAAGGGTCGGAAACTTTCGCCATTGCCTCTGCCTGTGCGGTCCTAGGATTTATTTTATAATTCGATGTCCGTGAGAGCTGATAAGCTTCGTTAGCGATACGGAGCACCATATCAGCTCTGAATTCTGAATCGCTCATATTTTGAGATTGCGCTTTAATAGCAGTGAGAACCGATTGGATCGTCGATTCTCTCCGCCCGATCTTTCGCATAAGATCTTCGTATGTCGTTATCAAGACATCCCGATTAAGAGTGGCTTGTGATGCGACGAGAGCGGCTTTTGCAGCATCAAGCGCCTTTTGTGCGGCGTCGACTTTGGCCTGGGCCTGGGCAACTTCCGCCGAGGGAGTGGTTTGTTTTAAAGCGTTCGTCAGCGCGGTTTGTGCGTCGCGAAGCTCTGTTCTTGCGGCTTCGAGCCGCTGGGTTGCATCAAAAAGCTCTTGGGAGGATGCCGCATCTTTTGCGCGAGCCTCAAGAAGGGTCCTCATCCACTGATTCCCGTCTTCCTGAGAAAGTCTGTTGATGTAGGCATCAACTTGTCCAAATCGCCGAGTCGCACGCTTAATTTGAATCGTATACCATCCAACGGCCACTGCAGACCAGGCCCTTTCAAAAAAATTATACTTTTTGGAGGTCGCTTTAAGATGAGCCTCAGCAGCTTTGTCGCGGGCTGTTTTCAGTTCCAAGATCTTCTGGGTCAGGGCATCGCCCTTCTCAAAAATGGCCTCCGCTGCCCTGAGCTTTCTGTCCTTGGAGCTGTCCTTTTTCTTTGAAACCGCTTCCTTAGCCAGGGCTCTGGCCTTGTTCCGCTCAGTCAGGGAAAGTTTGGTGAACTCAACACCTACTTTAAGATCCCCGAACTGCTGGAGCGAACGAAGCGCCGAAGCGATCCTTTCACGGCCCAGGATCGCCCCATCTCTCTTCAAGGGGTCCTTCAATGAATTAATGTAATCCTGATAACCGACAAGCTGGACTTCCATCTCGTTCAAGACCGGGGCCAGGATCTGATGAAAAATATCCGCCGACACTTTTCCGGAAGCC
>CAZGCC010000159.1:0-2764 GCA_964524195.1 uncultured bacterium
CGGAACAAAGGGGTTGAACAAGACCGCCAGGACCAGCAAAGGGATAAAATGTTTCCGCATCCGCGCATCATTCTTGAAATTCACCGCCCCGTAGATCGAAGCCCCGCAAACGGTCCATCGGAGCAGGATCCAGAAGGCGCCGGGCAGTGTGGGGAAAACTCCAACGCACAGCATGAGAGCCGCCGCCAATAACCCGATCTTTACTTTTTTTTCGTTCTCTTTCAGGTCCATGGTTTTGTCCTGTTCCGCTCGCCCCCGATATCCGTAAAAGTGAACGATAAATCGCTCTGAGATTTAAAAAGGGCAAAACGAAGCAGCCTCTCTACATAACTCCTGTTTTTTCCGATCCTTGTTCCAGACGCGCCAGGTTCTCATTGGCCCGTTCTGTCGCGTCGGTGTTCGGATCTTTAGCGAGCGCCTGCTTGGCTTTCCTGGCAGCGATCGCGGTCCTTGCGGCCCGGATGCCGAAAATAGCATGCGCCGGGGGCGTCCCAAGAAAAAATATACCCGCGACCAGACCTACCATGACGGCTTTAAATGATCGAGACATTCTTAACCTCCCGTATTTTCAGGGTGAACCAGGCGTTTCAGATCAAAACGCCAGTTTGTATTTAGCTTGAGCCGCGGTCTCATCGTCCGCCGAACCTCCCCAGGCCGCAGCATCTTTTGTGTCGTGAATCCCCTGGCTTGCCGTCACACCCACCGTAGCGTTCTCGGACACTTTATAATCGACGCCCACGGTGACATTCGAGGCGCGCACGCTCCCCTGCCGGGTGGTATCTTCAAGCCCAAAATTATAATCTATCTTTTTCTTCTTCACTTCCGCCTCGCCGGGGATCTCCGGCTGCTCCGCTCCAAGATCGACTTCGCTTAGCGTAAAAACCATTTTTTCAGGAATGGCTTCCGCAGGCAAAGGTTCCGGAGACTGCTCCCCAAGAAGAGCTTTGGATCCCGCCTCTCCCGGGATCCCGGGATATTCAAGACCGGGAAGGACCTCATTCAATAGAAAGACCCGATCTTCGTCGATCGCGGGTCCGGAGATCCGTTCTTGAGGAAGGAAAATAAAAACCGCCGCCGTCACGCAAAAAAGTCCCAGCAGGATCAGGGTAAAGATGCGCGCGCCGGAAACCCGCGGCGAAGATGGACCCGGTTGATCATTCATAGGGCCATTCTACTCGCCTCGGGCGGAAACAAGAACCATAAGTTCCGGGTCCCGTTTTTAAGGAACGAGACAACAGGCGGTCTATGAACGGAACACTCTTGCGGCGGCGATGCTGGCGATCACAATTTCCGCCAACGCGCCCGCAAACCAACCCAAACCGAGCATCAAAGGGACCGGCATTATCGCATACATCGAAAAACCCATCGGCAGTGAAAAGAGGAGCCCTAAAGCGAGCCCGAACCGGACTCCCTGCCCCAGCCAGGGTTTTCCCGCTTCCCACCCTTTGGCGAAAAGCCAGACGAGAAGGAACGCAATGACCGCATTCACGGCCAAAATGATCCACGCAAGACTTTGGATCGCTTCAGGCGCGCGCCACAAAGACGCCGTTTCCGCGTAAAGACCGCGAAGCAGGACGCTGTGGACCAGAAAATCCATGATGATGAACAGCACGAACACCACGATCGACGCCGTTACGATTTTTTTCTTCATAGAGCTCTCCTCATTTTTGGATCGGACGCCATGATCCTTACGAATGAAAGATCCGGGAAGATCACGGCAGTCCCCGTTTATTTTAGACAGAAGTTACATACTGAGAAGCGGAAAGGTCCGTATACTTCAGTAAAGACCCCGTCATTTCCTTTTTCTCCTGGACCTGGGTCGTGGCAGTTCCGTACTCATAGGGATGCTTGCCCTTGGTCTTGCCGAAATCCTGCCACTGGGTCGTAGATCCCGTTTGCACCCGTTGCATCCCGGAAAAAAGTATCGCATCAGCCCCGCGCGCCATGGCTTCCTTCTTCAGATCCGCTTGCATGGATTCAGCGCTTGTAAAAGCGTCTTCACCGAGCGTCATCTGTCCCATGACTTTGTAAGGACGATGAATGTCCTGTGCAGCAAAATACATATCCACACGGTCCGTCGGCGCGTAGGTGTCGCCAACATAATCAACAGTCGCGCATCCGGACGCAAAAAGAACCCACGCGCAAAGCGCTAAAGGCTTGATCAAAGATCCTGAAAGCTTCATTTTTTCCTCCATTGGGTTATGAAAAAGCTCTGTTCTGGGTTACTTTTCTTTTTCTTTCGACAAAATATCGCGGAACCGGGCAAGGCTTTCGAACGGAACATTCACCGCGAGCCGGTTCACGAGCCAGTCCGGAATATGCCCGCCGACCTCGCTGTGCTCCTGATAGGAGATCTCCGTTCCACCTTCCGCAAGCGGCGTAAAGATCCAAAGCCCTTTCAAATAGGGCATGCGGACTTTCCCCTTCTTCTCAGGATAACTCATAGATTCGGAAAATGTTCTGTATTCCACGACCCCGGTGACGGGATCTGTAGAACCGACCCTGCGAAAAACCAGGTCCCGGTCCTTGACCGGCCAGGGCATCGAGATCACAAAGTAAAGAAGCTTGTCCTCGTACAGAACGGGAGCGTCCTTCTCCTGCCAGAGCCGTTCCGGCTGACTGCGTTCTTTTTCGGCCCCGGCGAGACTGGGGTCCATGATAAAGGTTTCAGCATCCCCGAGCACCCGGGCTTCCGTGCATTTGTAGAACCATTCCGTCATCCTTGCGTCGTCTCCGAAGAGACGAACGGCCTCCTCGGGGCTTG
>CAZGCC010000159.1:2869-3119 GCA_964524195.1 uncultured bacterium
TCCCACGGATACTCCCCCGGCGTAACAGCAGAAGAAACGGCCGTGAAAAAGACCGTCAGCAACACCGCTCCGAAAATCCCCATCAACATGCGTTTTGTCATTATTTGTCTCTTAACTTATAGACTCCCGCCTTTAGCGACAAGCTATAGTCTCGGATCGAACGGGAGTGTCAAACTTCTGTCGGATCTGTGCCCGGTGTTTTTTGGGACTTGTCCCGTTCGAGCTTTTTGTACCAGGATGTAAACACGAC
>CAZGCC010000160.1:0-2094 GCA_964524195.1 uncultured bacterium
ACTGTGATATAAATTGATCACGAGTAACACTTCCTTTCATGCTTCAGTTTTCAAAACAAAAAAACAATAAAATACGGACCGCGATCAACGCGGTTCGTCCCGCTCAATCTTCCTGTTAACTCCTTTATCCATATATTCTTACCTGTCGTTTATTAAACTCCTAAATTAAGTATAACTGCACTCATAGTTATTGTCAATTTTTGGAGTGCTATATAATGCTAGTTATTGCTATTTCGATATTTTCATTCCGCTTCATTTCAATCTTTACTTTAATAAACTTTAATTAGGCTCTATGCGGCTTGGGCGACGGATTGCTGGGCGAGGATCTCGCTCAAGAGATACCGAACAAGCTTATCGGTAATATAATTCTCCATCGAGAGATAGCCCGTGGAAGGATCCTTCTTTTCGCCGAAAGCTTCTATAAACTGACCTTTACCAAATTGAGCGCAAAGCTCGGCGGTCCAGCGTACGGGCGCAACTTTGGAACCGCGCGTGTAAATAAAGATCCCATACCCTCTTGCCGCGAGCTGATCCAGCATGCCCCTGATCTCCGGAACTGCATCCGCCGGCACCAAAAATACTGTATGCTCGGAGCTCACCGCATCCGACACGAATAGCGACATTCTCGTCTTGAGATCGGCGGCATCCCGGATCGTCTTCATCCCCTGTTCAACTGAGAAATTTTCATCTCCGATGGAGTAAACCTGTGACTGGAGACGGTTGAGGAGCGCTTCAAAGATCTGAGCGCGATCGCCTTTAGCGATCAGCACTTGTTCGGCCAGCTGGATCACATCCCTGCGCATCGACTCATCACCGGTCTTGATCTCTCCACGAGCCGCTGCCAAGAGCGCGTCGATCAGATCAGTCTGCCAGCCGTAGCGGACAGGAAGACCGGCAGCCACAGATTCGGCATCAAGTCTCTTCATCACCTTTGCCTGCGCGTCATAAGCCGCGATCTCATCACCCCCCGCGGCATGGACCAGTTCGTGGACAAATGCTACAGTTAGATCCGCAAGGGCTTCCGCTTCCGGCAGATCCTGGATCTTCTCACCGTTAATTACAATTTCCTTTTTATCCTTGTCAAAATACGCGACATGTGAACCCATGTGGGCCAATTCCTCAGGAGTCGACGCGACATGATAAACCGGCAATACTTCGGGCATCCGCAGATACGGCGCTACACCCGCCACTAGCGCCCGTCCCTGAGTAAACGCCTCCTCCAAAATCAACCCTGTATCCCGAACCTCAGAAAGAGTCGTTTCGCTCCGCACCCTCGCTTCCGGTATGCTCCCCTGCCTGCCGGCAGGCAGGCGCAATTCCGCACGAGGCGCAGCTAATCGGGCTTTTGCCATGGTCTCTATTTCGTCGGCCGGAAGCGCTTTTTGCTCTGCCTGCGGAGCTTCTGTTAATCTAGCGACAACTACCTCGTCACGCAACTCTGCACGCGAAGCAGTCATTTTCTCCATTGTTTTTTGCATAACCGTTGAAGCAGGTGCGGCGTAATCAAAATATTGACGGCCATCCTTAGCCTTGCGTTCGCCCATCTTCGTAAAACCAATTCGCTCATATAAACTGATCGCTTGGGTATTCTTTGGCTCCACTGAAAGTCCGATCGGCACACCGTCAAGACCTTTTGCTGAGAGCTGTTTCGCAAGACCATAGATCATGGCTGTTCCGACCCCTTGACCTTGAGCCGATAAATCAACGCCCACATTATAGATGTAGGCAATATTCCCCTGAACCGGTGCAGCCAATAGATAACCCAGAACTTTTCCGTTTTGCTCGTAAACCTGACTGAACTCAGAAATCGCATCCGCTTCCAATATGTCCTCGAAAGACTTTTCCGAAAAATCAGTTAACCGATTCTGTTTACCCGTTGCGTCGCTGATCGCCACCGCTTGTTTTATGCGATCGGATGATGAACCTTTGAGCGTCCTGAATATACCCGGAAGACCCGTTTCTTTTAAATCATGAGTTACACCTTCCACAAGCTCACTTAGAATCTGATTTAAATTACGATTCAAGATGAAATCGCGATATTCCGCCTCACTCATACGGTATTGGGCTGCGGGCATCAATTTTACAAGCTTGGCC
>CAZGCC010000160.1:2104-2770 GCA_964524195.1 uncultured bacterium
TTGGCCACCTTTTCTTTGACTGTTTCAACAAGCCCTGCGGCCTCTACGGCAGAGACACCGAAGTGGAGCACAGGATCCTGAAGATCCTGCGCATAATGCCCCAGATATCCCTCAAGACGCTGACCAACTTCAGTCCAATGCTCCTGAAGCTTGCGGAACTTTTGCTCCGGAGTCAGCGTGGTATCCGCCATGATTCCACCGATCTTTGCCCAAAGTTCGCGACCGTAACTATGAACCTCCCCCTTGACCCTCTGCTCCATAAACTCCTGCGCTTTGATCTCGCCATAGATCGCTCTATAGATCCTGCCGTCATAATCGTTTTCATAAAAATTATGCTCATTATGCGCCAACTCGTGCGCAATGGTGACCTCTGTGGCATCCTTGGTGACAAATGTAAAACGCATATACTGTTGATGGCGGCCAAACGGCTCGCTCGCCCCCGTTTCCTTGTTGCTGACCGTAAATTGAGGCGCTTTCTTCAGATCCTCTGCATCCAACTGGATCAGGCCTCTCGCTTCGTCAAATGTCGCGTTTTCAAGGAGAGCTGCGCTCAAACCGCGATCCTTAAGATGATCGACGGAATCATCCAGATTCGCAAGAATCCATTCAATCGTGGCCCTGCGTTTCTCAGGATCCTCCGAATTCAGTCCTTTCAGGATCTCCGCA
>CAZGCC010000160.1:2826-3092 GCA_964524195.1 uncultured bacterium
TCGGAAGGCCCGATCTGCTTGATCGTCTCGATCTGCTCAGACATAATCGAAACATTATCCAAAAACATCTTATCAATCTTTGGAAGAATCTTGATGCTATCCTTTGCCAAATACTCTCTTAAACCTGGCACGCTTTCGATATTCGCCCGGAGAACTTCATAGGCGATCTTAGCAGCAATATCCCAACTGAGGCGATCCGCTTGGCTGCCCTTGACGAACTGCCCGATCAATTCAAAGCTCTGCGCATCCGAACGATCCTTCAGAAT
>CAZGCC010000161.1:0-290 GCA_964524195.1 uncultured bacterium
CGGCTCTACGACCGTTTGTTCTTCGATTCGCCCGTTTCCGTCCGGGATCATTTGAAGGCCGAGCCCGAATACCGGGACAAATGTCTTCGTTTCATTGAAAATCATGACGAGGAACGAGCGGCCGTCGTTTTCGGAAGGAAAAAATCCCAAGCCGCGGGCATCGTAACCGCAACCATTCCGGGGCTTCGTTTCTTTCATGACGGACAGCTGGAAGGCCGCCGGATCCGCACCCCGATCCATCTTCGCAGGGAACCTCGCGAAGCGATCGATCCGGAAACAGCGGACATGTA
>CAZGCC010000161.1:501-3067 GCA_964524195.1 uncultured bacterium
GGGAGTGGAAGCTTCTTGAAACCCTCCCGGCGTGGGAGAACAATGAAACCTATCCGGGGATCGTGGTATGGATCTGGCGATCCGGAAAGGATTGCAAGATGGTCGTTATCAATTACTCCATGATCCGCGCGCAGGCCGTGATCCGTTTTCCGGAAAATCTGACGGTGGAATCATTCGTTCAGCTTCGCGATGTCCTGACGGACAAGATCTACGACCGGACCGGAGACGAACTCTCCCAAAGAGGGTTCTATGTCGATCTTCAGCCCTGGCAAGCGCACCTTTTTGATGTCATTGTGTGAGCCCGCATAAATCCAGACTTGGAGAGCCCGCCGTTATCTGCTAAGCTAACGCAGCTGATTTATTTTTCACTTAAGATACGGGAGGCAGCATGGCGCGCGCAAAAAAAAAGACGGAAGAACCCGAGACCCGGGAACTTTGGCATCTTGAATCCAAGGACATGACCAAGGACGGTCTCAAAGCGTCTTTCAGCTCCAGCCTCCAGTATGGCCTCGCCAAGGATCGCTTCACCGCAACCTCGCATGATAACTTTATGGCCCTCGGGATGTCCCTCAGGGACCGTTTGGTCGAGCGCTGGATCCAGACGCAGCAGCGGTATCACAAAAAAAATGTCAAACGGGTCTATTATCTTTCCCTGGAATTCCTGATCGGCCGTTTGTTGGGTAATTATGTTCTCAGTCTCGGGCTCTGGGACGCGTCGCAGAAAGCTCTCGAAGAATTTGGACTGGACATCGAAAAAGTCCGCGAAGAAGAGGTCGACGCGGGGCTCGGGAACGGCGGCCTCGGCCGGCTGGCGGCTTGTTTTCTCGACTCGATGGCCACGCTCGGCGTGCCGGGCCAAGGCTACGGGATCCATTACGATTACGGGATCTTCAATCAGAAGATCGTGAACGGTTATCAGGTGGAATCTCCCGACGAATGGCTCAAGCATGGCAATCCCTGGGAATTCGCGCGGCCCGAATATGCCCAGAAGATCAAACTTTACGGCAACACGAACATGTATCACGACAAGCAGGGCCGGCTTTGCGTGGAGTGGGTGAACACCGAAGATGTGCTGGCCATGCCTTTCGATATGCCGATCCCGGGGTATCAGAACGATATTGTGAACACGCTGCGCCTCTGGTCGGCCAAAAGTTCGGAGGAATTCAACCTCCAGTATTTCAATGACGGAGACTACGAACATGCCGTCTATGACAAAATGTTCTCCGAAAATATCTCCAAGGTTCTTTACCCCAACGATGCCACTTCCGTGGGACGAGAGCTCCGGCTGAAACAGGAATATTTTTTCACTGCCGCTTCGATCGCCGATATCATCCGCCGTTTTAAGGAAGACAATGCTCTCTTCAAGAGTTTCCCCGAGAAGGCCGTGATCCAGCTCAATGACACGCATCCCGCACTCGCGATCGTGGAATTTATGCGGATCCTGATCGATGAAGAACAGATGGATTGGGACACGGCCTGGGATCTGACCGTCCGTTCCTTTGCTTACACGAATCATACCGTCATGCCCGAGGCGCTGGAGTGCTGGGCGGTGCCGATGTTCGAAAAACTTCTGCCGCGGCACATGCAGATCGTCTATGAGATCAATGACCGGTTCATCAAGGAGCTCGCCGCCGAATATCCGGGGGATCCCGAACGGCTGCGCCGTATGTCGCTTATTGATGAAGGAGATCCCAAGAAGATCCGCATGGCGCATCTCGCGATCATGGGCTCTCACTCCGTGAACGGAGTTTCCGCGCTTCATTCCACACTGTTGAAGGAGCAGCTTTTCAAGGATTTCTACGATGTTTTTCCAGAAAAATTTAACAATAAGACCAACGGCATCTCGCACCGCCGCTGGCTGATCAAGGCGAACCGGCCGCTCACAGCGCTTCTCACCGAAGCGATCGGGGACGGCTGGGAACGGGATCTTTTCCAGCTCGAGAAATTGATCCCTCTCAGGAAAGACCGGCTTCTGAAAAAGAAATGGCAGCAAGTGAAACTGGCAAACAAACAAATTCTGGCGGAGATCATCCGCAAGGAAACGGGGATCGTGGTCAATACCGCGTCCATGTTCGATGTTCAGGTCAAGCGGATCCACGAGTACAAACGGCAGGCGCTGTTTATCCTGTATGCCATTTCCCAATATCTGAAACTCCGGGAAGATCCGAAGGCGTCCATCACCCCAAGGACCTTTATTTTTGGAGGGAAAGCCGCGCCGAGTTATTACATGGCCAAGTTGATCATCAAGTTCATCAACAATGTCGCGGCCGTGATCAATCATGACAAGGCGAACAAGGACACGCTGAAGGTTGTGTTCCTTGAGAATTACCGGGTTTCGCTGGCGGAGAAGATCTTTCCCGCAAGTGATCTTTCCGAACAGATCTCGACCGCCGGCACCGAGGCGTCGGGAACGGGATGCATGAAATTCATGATGAACGGGGCGCTTACGGTCGGAACTTCCGATGGCGCCAATATTGAGATCGCCGAAGAAGTCGGGGAGGAGAATATCTTTTCATTCGGTCTCAAAGCCCAGGAAGTCCAGGAGCTGAAGAGCCGGGGTTATGAT
>CAZGCC010000162.1:0-3022 GCA_964524195.1 uncultured bacterium
TCTCCGTCGCGACTTCAGGAAGATAAACGCCTTTTTTCCAGCCATGGCTCACGATGATACCGTCTGTCCCGATCCGGATATCCTTGTAGCTTTTGACCGGCACAGGCTTTGTGAGAAATGAAATATGGATCTTGATATCTCCAAGCTCTCCCAGACCCACCGGAGGGAACCTCGGATCTTCGAATGCCGCCGCAAGCGTCATTTCACGGATACTTTCCCTGAGAGGTTTTTGACCCAGGATCTGTCCGATACAGCCACGCAACCTTCCGTTTTCTTTCAGCGTGACAAAGACCCCGCGTTTTTCATCGAGGACGGAAGAAGCGACGGAAAGTTTCGGATCCGGTTTTTTTTGAATTTTTGATTTAAGAACGGCATGCGCGTACTCCAGGATCGCCTTCTGATCCTTTTCGTTCAATTCTTGAGAACGGGTAAATACCATCGCTGCGTACCCAACCACAGAACGATGATCGCCCGTCACATCCCCGGAATTCGCATAGCGGAGCAATGAGGAACCACTCCATCCCATTTTTCTGGCAAGGAGAAGAGAGGCGCAGATAGGCCCCAGACCGCACGCTTCCACGGCTCCCGTCTGGTTTGCCCGAACAAGCTCCGCGACATCGCCTTGTTCGATCATTTTGATCACCTTCTGATCCATTGGGACCGCTTCATCATAGGGATGAAAATGCGAAAGGTCCGTGCTGAACACAACAAGAGCGTTCCTTCCCTCGAGATGCTTTTCAAGCGCGCCGGCAAGAGCTTCGATATTATCGCGGGACTGTTCTCCAATATAGACCGGGACGATCTTGAGATCCGGGATTACTTCCTGTAAAAAAGGAAGCTGGACCTCCAGGGAATGTTCCTGAAGATCTCCCGGAGAAGCCGTATCCAGAGCGGGATGGAAGACTCGTATCTTTTTTACAAGTTCACGGTCCACCGGAACACGGCCAAGGGGCGTTTCATAAAAATCCACATCGTCCACCAGCACGCCCGGGAGAAATACCTGATGCAGGAACGCCACGATCACAACGCTCTCGAAATTGCGTCCTTTCACGGTTTTGTAAGCTTCGGCGGCCACCGGCCCCGAGTAAGAATATCCCGCATGCGGAACGATTATAGCAGTCACTTCCGTATCGGGTCGGGAATGGGCTTGAGAAAGGAACTTCTGGATCTCTTTTCTGAGTTTCCGGGAATCCGAGGGATAGAATTGTCCGCTGACGGAGGCTTTACGGAAACCTTCTCTTGCATAAGCCACGATGGACACTCCCGCCAGAAGTAGCGAAATGCAAACAATGACCAGTTTGCGGATCAAAGTTTCGTCTGAAACCTCAAGACCGTTCGTTTTGGACGATTTCTGTAAAAACCCTGAGAACCTCGGGATCAAAATGAGTTCCTGCTTCCGCATTCATCATTTTAAGCGCCTCATCATGCGAAAAAGCCTGGCGATAAGGCCGCGTTGTGGTCAGGGCGTCATAAACATCCGCAACCGTCAGAATGCGCGCGCTCAAAGAAAGCTGATCCCCTTTTACGCCGTCCGGGTAACCGGAACCGTCGTACCATTCCTGGTGATGACGGACGATCTCCCGCAAATCCTTGAAGGCGCGAAGCGGCGCGATGATCTTCTCGCCTTTCTCGGCGTGCGTCTCCATGACCTTGCGCTCTTCCGGAGTCAATTTTCCCGGCTTCAAAAGAATACTGTCCTCGATCGCGATCTTTCCGACATCGTGCAGGAATGCGGCATCCCGGAGGGTTTGAATCGCTTGGGGTGGCATTTTCAGGTTCTCGGCAATTCGCACGGAAAATCCCGCGACGCGCTCCAGGTGCCCGCTTGTATAAGCGTCCCTTTCTTCCACCGCGATCGCCAAGGCAGCGATCGTTTCCACATAACCCCGTTCCGCGTCTTTGGCCAAACGAGTATTTTCCGCGGCGATCGCGATCTGGCTCGCCACATTTTCTAGCATGCTGGCATCGTCCTGGACAAAAGGCCGCTCATTGCTCTTGTTCAGGACCAGCACACTCCCCTGGTTCCGGCCCTTATAACGAAGAGGCACGCAAAGAAGGGATCGATAGGTCAGATCCTCCTCATCCTGCGCGGCATCCAGACAGTTTTCAGAGCGATTAATGATCAAAGGGTGTTTTTCCTGACTCATCCATGTCAGAGCCGAATTCTTTCGTGCCGCAAGCTTCAACAACTTCTCCCGTTCTTTACCCCAAGCGACCGCCTGACTAAAATATCTCTCTCCGCCTTCTTCTCCCAGAAGAACCACTGCGCCGCTTTCAGCTCCCATCGCTTTGACCATGCTTTCCGTGATAAGATCCAGGAGACCTTCTGTCTTTTCCTCCGAAGTGATCACCATCCCGATCTTTTTCATAAGATCCTGAATGACCGCTTTGGACTGTTCCAATTGCGTGACCTGGTGTTCCAGGCTTTGGTTCACTCCATTGAAAACCTTAACAAGATTCCGGATCTCTTCAGACTGATCCTTGACCGAGATCCCTCCCGCCAAAGCCTTGCCTTCCATGAGCTGCTTGGCATTCTGAGCCATCGCCGAGATGGAGGAACCAATCTGGCGAATGATCCAGTATCCCAGAAGCGACGAACAGATCGAGAGAAAAACAAGAAGCTGCAGATCCACGCCATACCCCTCTTGGGACAGCGGATTTAAATGAAAAAAGATCATGTAGAGCATGATCAGGATCGGGAGAAGGGCCATGAGGAAAAAAGCAATGCCCATTTTCCTCTGGACGCCGCTTCCATCCACCGTTTGGAACTTCATGAATTTTCTTTCTCCCCGAGAGGGTCCGCTCATGTTTTCATTCTACCGCAGGAAACTCGTTTCTTCATCAGATTTTACAATGTCTCGCCAGGTTCAAAATAGATAAGGATGTCTGGCATTCAAAATCACCTCGCTTTATAATACTCGTGGAGGGGGTCGTTTTATGGAAACTCAACCGCATAAACCTGTGACAATCGCGTTTTTTGACGCCAAACCCTATGACATCCGTTCCTTCGATGAAACGAATG
>CAZGCC010000163.1:0-3000 GCA_964524195.1 uncultured bacterium
AACAAATCCTCCGCGGAATACATTCCTGAGTCCACAAGAGAACGAACAACATCAAAAGAGCTCAGAAGATCTTCAAGTGTCTCATTTTCAAAACTCGCCTGAAAAGGTATCATGAGCAACTGCGGCCCAGAATCTTTCCAGTTATGCAGCAACAACACATTCCCTGTTCCAGCATCAGCCTCCACCACAACAACATTACTAGCCCCAAAAACCATCCTTGAACTATTTGTTGTGTTCCGAAACTCCACATCCCCTTTATCCGTGCGGACCACATTCAGAGAACTGGGGACACCCTCCAAACCTGAACGAACATCCTCAACAGCTCTCGACAACTCATCTTTATCAAGTGGGGTTAATTGCGTTTTCTCCACAGTTGCCGGCGCTGGAGGGACAGCAACGGCAGAACCCCTCACAGCATAAAATCCACGATCCGCCGATGAAGTAACGATTACCGGCAGAGAGGCTGGAGGATTTTCAGAACTATCCGGCGCCAGAAGCTCATTAAGAATAGGGATAGCATTCGTAAGCGCCCCTATGGCTTCGCCATAAACCAGAGAAGCCGTGGTCTGGTACGGGACCGTTCCGGCATTCCCTCGCTGAACTACTATCATTGTTTTGGTCGGACTGATCTTTTCGATGCCGACAATCTCAAAATAAACATCCTGAGCCAGAGCGGAAGCTACGCCCATCAAGCTGGTCCATCCAAAAATAATTGCTGTCACGATCGATTTCCATGCGCTAGAGCGAACGCTGGGAGCAGCCACAACGGGTTTCAGGTCAATCGGTCCCGCTGGAACTTTTCCATCGACAAGAACACCAACCTCAGCTTCAAGGCCTGTCTCCGGAACAACAGCCGTCGCGGTCCGGGTTTCGGCACGCGCCACACTGACACGGACATTTTTTCCATCTCGTACGAGAGTTACTTTTACGCCATTATATTGAGGCCCGGTCGTTATAGTATTAAACGCCGCTATCGCTTGATCATTCAAATCACCAAACTTTCCGACACGGACAAACTCCCCAAGAATGGGCTTTAGAGTTTCGATTGGAACCAACCCTTGATCAAATTGCCTGGCGAGATCAACCAATTTCGAAGCTGCTTCCAAATATGAAATGCTGAACGGAACTTGTTCGTTTTGGAGCATGATCTTGCGATAAAGGTTCTCATCGGACTTCTCGGAGAGGCGCGGGGTGACGATGCCGTAGCTGATGGAATTTTCGCGGAAAAGGTCGCTCATGCCGTCGGTGTGAAAACCGCCGGTGATCAGCACCGCCTTGGTGATCTTCCGTTCCTTCATCGCAGTCTGCATTTCTTTATAGAAGACGGCTTCGCGGCGATGCGCGAAATCATAGAACTCAAGGCCAGCGGTGAAAAGCCCATCCATCTTTTTTGAAAAATCTTGGGGCATGATTTGGCGATCATTTTGCGCCGAGGCATCTCCGGAGGTAATAACAGCCTCTTTCAAACGGCTGACAAGGGCGGGTACGGTGATCCGGCCTTTAGCTTCAACGACCTGACGCCACTGGGTGCGGTTCAGTTCAAGATGAAGAAGTTTACGCAAAAGCTCACCATCCCTGTAAAGGGCGAGGAGTGCCTTCTGCTGAGGCTCCCCGGCTAAGGTATCGAGCATCTGCGTAAAAAGGTATTCGATCTCCTCGAAAAGGACCTTAGGGTCGAGTTCGGAGCGGAGCGTGACATATCCAGCGAAAAGGCTGAACGAGGGCCAATCGCTGAACTTGAACTCCTTCGGGCCCATCTCAAGGGCCAGCCGCTCCAGGACCTCACGCGGGGAAACTTCACGGGTGGATTTTCCGACCGCAATACTCCCCTCGTTAAAATTCTCGATCGCGGTCAAAAGTTCCTGGGAAGCACCTTGAGCGCGGAGCGTTTTAAGAAGCACGGCCTTTTCTTCAAGGCCCCTGGACCTGTTCAATTCTTTTTCCATTTGCTGAACGACCAAGAGGCGCGTGATCTGCGGCCAACCGACCTGCGCGAAAAGGCTTTCGAGATCGACATTCAGGATCGTTCTGGATTTCTTGGCAAGGCTTTTAACGAACGGCATGAATTCCCGGCGGCCCTGCTCGAACCGCTTCCAATCCTCGATCAATGCGCGAATCTCGGGTGTAAAGGTCTTGGACGCAACACGGTCGAGCTTGCCATCGAATCCTTTGAAAAAGCGAGTCACATCCGCTTCAGAGCCGAAAACTTTTTTCAAAGCTTCGTAGTTCGAACGGTACAACGCGGCTTCTTCGACCCCCAACGCTTCGATATTTCTGTCCGCTTCCATAAGAAAAAGCTCGGCGCCGGTCAACTCACCCTGTTTGGCAAGTTCATCGCAAAGCTTGAGATTCCGTTCCCGGTCCGGGAAAAGGCGCAGATAATCTGCATCAAGTTTCTCGGAAGCGCCTTCCACGAAGATGGTCTTAAAACCGTATTGCTTGTTCATGTGGTCCAGAAGCTGTTTGATCTTCATCTGGGCCTGGTAATTCGCGTGAGCGTTCTGAATATGAAGGATGAATTGAGGATTGGCGGAAGCTGGCGCCTCGTAAAGTGAATCCACGGTCCCGAGCTCCGCAGGAACATCAAGGCTAAGATAGAACGGACGCTCCCGCACACCGGTCATCTCAATACCGGCTCCCGGAGCGCCTGTAGCAGTCTGCGTCGTGAGAAAACACACCAAGGTCGTCATCGCGACAGCCCTTAGCATATTTTTCATTTGGCGCCTCCTAAAGAAATCCGACTTAAATACTTTTTAAACGATTAATAAAACTTAAACAAATTTAACACATTGCTAAGGAATTGCAAGCTATACGAGCGAAATTATTAAAAAAATCATAACCCAAGCATTCACGACAAGATAGAGCGCGTTCGAGCTCGTCATACCTTCCCCGCTTCCTGGAACTCGATAGCAAAACCCAGTTGCTCCTTCCGAATCTCCTTGCGGCGGATCTTCCCTGCCACATGGTATTCCTCGGGAAAGTTGGCGCTCGGGAATATAT
>CAZGCC010000164.1:0-979 GCA_964524195.1 uncultured bacterium
AGCTTTTTTGTTTTGTTTGGCTGCAGGGGCGGCACCCGCCTTTGCGGCTGAAGTTTCGGCGGAAATGTTTACCGTCAACAATCTCTGGATGATGGTGGCGACATTTCTTGTCTTTGTGATGCATCTCGGTTTCGCGACCGTCGAATCAGGGTTGACCCGGTCCAAGAACACCGTGAACATCCTTTTCAAGAACACCTTGATCCCGGCGATCGGGATCCTTACCTATGCTTTGTGCGGTTTCAATCTCATGTATCCAGGGGATTTCAACGGATGGTTCGGTTTTGCCGGATTTGGGATCCACACCGATGCTGCCGGGGTCACCAGCGCGTACAACGCAGGCTACACCTACTGGACCGATTTTATCTTTCAGGGGATGTTCGCGGCTACCGCGGCCACCATCGTTTCGGGAGCCGTCGCCGAACGCATCAAGCTGTCGAGTTTTCTTATTTTCTCAGTGATCTATGTCGCCCTTGTCTATCCTGTCGTGGGTTCCTGGAAATGGGGAAAAGGATGGCTGGATGCGAAAGGTTTCTATGACTTTGCCGGGTCCACACTGGTGCATTCTGTCGGAGGGTGGGGTGCCCTTGCGGGGGTGATCTTGCTCGGTCCCCGGATCGGAAAATATGTGAATGGCAAGATCCGTCCGATCATGGGCCACAGCATGCCGCTGGCAACGATCGGAGTTTTTATGCTCTGGCTTGGATGGTTCGGGTTCAACGGGGGATCGGTGCTCTCCGCGGACCCCGGACTTGTTTCTTTTGTCTTTGTAACGACTTCGCTGGCCGCGGCCGCGGGGATCGTGACGGCGATGATGACCTCGTGGATCCTTCAAAAGAAGCCGGATTTTTCGATGGTGCTGAACGGGTGTCTTGCCGGTCTTGTCGGCATCACAGCGGGCGCGGATGTTGTTTCTGTGGGCAGCTCCGTTGTGATCGGAGCGATCGCAGGGGTGTTGGTCGTTCTTTCGGTGCTTCTCATT
>CAZGCC010000164.1:989-2995 GCA_964524195.1 uncultured bacterium
GATCAAAATCGATGATCCCGTGGGGGCCATCTCAGTCCACCTTGTTTGCGGTATCTGGGGCACTTTGGCGGTGGGTATTTTCTCCGCTGAAAAAAGTTTTGGGATCCAATTGCTCGGGGTTGTGGCATACGGGATAGCGTGTTTTTCAAGCGCTCTTGCGATCTTTGCCCTGGTTCGCAGCCTTTTCGGTCTCCGGGTCCATGAGGAAGAGGAGCTCCGGGGGCTGGATGTCTCGGAACACGGGATGGAAGCCTACAGTGGTTTTCAAACCTTTACTACGACATAACGAGAGGAGATACGGATATGAAACTGATCATTGCTTATATTCAACCCGAGCGCCTCAATGCGGTTAAACAAGCGCTTTATGAAAAAGAGGTCTTCAAGATGTCCGTGACCAATTCCATGGGATGCGGTCAGCAAAAGGGGTACCACGAGAGCTATCGTGGCGCTGACATGGAAGTGAACCTTTTGAAGAAAGTTCGGATCGAGATCGCGGTGAACGATGAATTTGTAAAGCCTACCGTGGAGGCGATCATCAGCGGCGCAAGAGTGGGGAAGATCGGAGACGGCAAAATATTCATTCTGGATCTTACCGAGTGCATCCGGATCCGGACAGGTGAAAAAGGGAGCGCCGCAATTGGCTGAAATTTTTCGAGAAGTGCTTTTATGAACCAACCAAAGGAGGAAGCTATGGGAAAGATTTTAAGAGGTGTTTTAGGTTTTTTCCTGATAGGAATGTTCGTTGTGCCGGGGGCCGCATTCGCCGAAACAACGGCTGAGGTCACGGCGCTCAAAGCGCAGATCGAGGCTCTCAGCCGGAAACTGGATGCCATGGACAGCAAGATGCAAACCATGGAAAAACCTGCTCCTGGGGCACAGACGACTTATATTCCGCCTGCAGCCGATGAGAAGAAAGGTTTTCTTCGGGCCATGGAAGATATCAACATGGGCGGCTATATCGATACCCAGTATCAAGGCACCTTTGAGAATTCCAAAGGCCAGAATGTCGGCCGTGTTTTTTCCGACAAAGCCAAGGATACCTTTTCGATGAATGCTGCCAAGATCTGGTTTGAGAAGGCCGCGAATCCTGAAGGCGGTGCCGGATTCCGGATCGACCTCCTTTTGGGGAGCGATGCCCGGTACATTGATTTTAACGATGGGGGTACCACTGCTGCGGATGAATTCGCTATTGAACAGGCTTATGTCCAGTTCATCGCGCCGCTTGGTTTCTGGGGGGATAGTAATGTCCTTCCGCATTCGATTGAATTTAAAGCCGGTCGTTTTACCACGTTGCCTTTTACGCATACCGGCGTACGGGCGACCTTTGGGCTTTTCAATGACTACCTCACCGTGACGACAGGCATCAACAACGGCTGGGATGCGGATATCGGAAGCCATACCTACAAGACCTTTGAGGGTGCGGTCAGTTTCAAGCCCTTCAAAAATGTGACATGGACTACAGCGAGCTATATCGGTCCTTCGGAAACGGGAGCTGCCGGGCCCGCCATCGGAAACCGTTTTCTTGTCACCAATGTCCTTAACTGGGATGTGAACGACAAGCTGGCTTTGGGCGGGGATTTTGATTTCGGTAATCAGCGCCGCGTGGACCTTGATGGTTCAGATGTTTTTAATAAAGCCCAGTGGTATGGGTCAGCAGGTTACGCAAAGTATCAGTTCACGGAGAAATTCGCCGCGGCCTACCGTTTTGAGCTTTTCCGGGATGCGGATCGCTACCGTAACTGGACCGGTGTCGGAACGGCGGGAGCGACCACCGATGTGGCCAATACCCTGACGCTGGAGTACAAGATCTCCGAGAATCTGATCGGGCGTGGCGAATACCGTATTGACTATGCCCATGCTGGCGATGGAAATGTGTTCAATGGGAGCCATGCGCAGAATACGCTAGGAGGACAGATGATCTATCTGTTCTAGCAAGATCGCGAAAGGGTCTGGGCGATCCCGGGCTCTTTCGTGGTTCTTTGGAAAAATTCTTTCATCCCGGCCCA
>CAZGCC010000165.1:0-2989 GCA_964524195.1 uncultured bacterium
TTTTAAAATGAAGCTCGAGTTCTTTCGCCTTGATCATGATGTTGGTCTTGCCGCCGAGTTCGGAGACGAGATAGCGGCGGTAATTCCCCACCGCTTTGGGCTCGATATGCTCGTAGGTGCGCGCATTCTTCTCCATCGCGTTGATATGCACACCGCCTTTATGCGCAAAAGCCGACCGTCCCGTGAACGGCTGGTTGTTCACAAGCTGAAGGTTGCAGACCTCGGCCACATAATGCGAAAGGGCCGTCAGTTCTTTCATTTTTGCGGGCGGAAAACATTTTGTGTCCATTTTGAATTGAAGGTCCGCTATGATACTGATGAGATTGGCATTGCCGCACCGTTCCCCGAATCCGTTCACCGTGCCCTGCACCAGCGCGCAGCCCTCGCCCACGGCCTGGATGGAATTCGCGACAGCGAGCTCAGAATCATTATGACAGTGGATGCCTAGCGGTGTTTTCACCGATCGTTTGACCTTCAGGATCGCGTGACGGATCTCATGCGGCAAAGTTCCGCCGTTCGTATCGCAAAGCGTGAGATTATCCGCCCCGGCCCTGGCGGCCTGCTGGAGCGTCTTCAGCGCATACTCGGGGTTCGCCTTGAGCCCGTCAAAGAAATGCTCGGCGTCGTAGATCACTTCGATCTTCCGGTCTTTGAGATACGCGACCGTCTCATAGATCATAAGCAGATTTTCTTTGACGGAAGTCTTGAACACCTCGGTCACATGCATATCCCAGGATTTCCCGAAGATCGTGACGACTCGAGTCCCCGCGTCCAGGAGCGCCTTGATCTGCGGGTCTTCTTTCACTTTCATATGGGCGCGGCGCGTGGAACCAAAAGCCGCGATCCTAGACCTTTTGAGACCCGCTTTTTTGACCGCAAGGAAGAATTCCATGTCCTTGGGGTTTGAGCCCGGCCATCCACCCTCGATGTAATGAATGCCGAACTGATCCAGCCGCTTCGCGATAAGTATCTTGTCATGCGAGGACAGACTGATCCCCTCCGCTTGGGAACCATCTCTCAAAGTTGTATCGTAGAAGAGGACCTTTTTAGTCATCTATTCTTCCAAAGAATTCACAAAATTTTTGTATTTCTTGCGATAAACAAGAAAGACGATGCACGCTGCGATTAGCACCAATAGCGCAAGAAAAGCTACCAGAACAGCTCCCCATATCATCACTGATTTTACAAAAATGAAAAAAGCGTCAGGGTTATTGGCATCTGCAAGAAAAACATTAATCCGGCTTCCAACATACAGCATCGCTAAAGAAGCGCCCATAACCATTCCGGAACATACGGCGCCAAATATTATTATGAGCTGAACTCTTTTAAATTCTTTTCTCTTCATGCGAGTTTCTGTCATTTATTTTTCCAAAGACTCCCATAATTCCCGATATTTCTTACCGTAAATATGAAGATTAACTACTATTATGACAACTGCTACCACCATGACGCCAATCACGACTGGCACACTTTCTTTTAATTGAACCGAAATATGTTTCGCCTCCAGGGCGCCATTTACGGCCAGTAAGGCTATCCATGAAAGCACTAACATAGCCCCGAACCACACTCCAAGGAACCACGAAAACGCACAATTAATTATCCCAAAAATAAGCATCTCTTTTTTTTTCACGCCACATCATCCTTCCACTATCCACGCGTCAACTGGAAAAAGACCTCTTTGGGCTCGAAATGAGGTAATAATTATCTTACTTCTTCCCCAAACCAAATGCCTGATGGATGGCGCGAGCGGCGAGCTTGCCTTTATCGCCGGCAACCACGACGGAGATCTTGATCTCGGAGGTGGAGATCATATCGATATTGATCTTGTTCTTGGCGAGCGTTGAGAACATCTTGGACGCGATCCCGGAGTGCGATCGCATGCCGATCCCGACGATCGAGACCTTTGCGACATTTTCGTCACACGAGACGCTTGTCGCGCCGACTTTTTTCATGGCGGCTTTCACCGTTTTCATGGCCTTGGCGAGCTCGTTCTTGAAGACCGTGAAGGAAATGTCCGTCGAATTCGTCTGCGTCTTGTTCTGAATGATCATATCGACATTCACATTCGCGTCCGCCAGGGTCTGGAACACCTTGGCCGCCACGCCCGGTTTGTCGGAAACGCGGAACAGCGTGATCTTGGCTTCATCTTCTGCAAGGGCAACACCCGTGACAACGACTTCTTCCATTTTCTTGTTCTCCTTAGTGATCAAGGTTCCTTTGACATCTTTATGAGAATTGCAAACCCAGATGGGCATGTTGAATTTTTTTCCGACTTCGATCGACCGCGAGTGCATGACCTTCGCGCCAAGCGACGCAAGTTCCAGGATCTCGTCATAGGTGGCGACATCCATTTTTTGGGCTTCCGGGATCACGCGCGGATCGGCCGTATAGATCCCGTCCACATCGGTATAGATCTCGCAATGATGGGCCTTCAGCGCGACCGCGAGCGCCACCGCCGTCAGGTCCGAGCCGCCGCGGCCGAGAGTGGTGATCTCGCCGGAAGGCGTTTGTCCCTGGAAACCGGCGACGATCACGATCTTGCCGGCCGCGAGGGCTTTTTTGATCCGTTCCGCGCTGATATTCTGGATGCGGGCTTTGCTGTGGAATTCGTCGGTGATGATCCCGACCTGAGCGCCGGTGAATGAAACCGCCTCGTGCCCGAGCTTGTGGACCGCCATCGCCAAAAGCGCGATCGAAACCTGCTCCCCGGTCGAGAGCAGCATGTCCATCTCCCGCTCTTCCGGATCTTTATTGATCTGATCGGCAAGCGTGATCAGGTCATCGGTCATATCCCCCATCGCGGAAACGACCACGACGACCTTGTTCCCCGCCTGCTTGGTTTTGATCACCCGTTGAGCCACCCGCAGGATCTTTTCCGCGTTGGCGACCGAAGAGCCGCCGTACTTTTGAACGATCAATGACATGGAATTTCTCCGTAAGAAGGGGATCCATTACCTTTTCAGGGAAAGGGTAACGGACCCTTTTTTAA
>CAZGCC010000166.1:0-2622 GCA_964524195.1 uncultured bacterium
GTCCAATATGGCAGGTGGCTATAACCTCAAGATAAACGGGGTGTTGGTCCCGAGTTCGGAGGCACTGTATCAGTCTTGCCGTTTCCCTCATCTTCCGAATGTGCAGAAGAAGATAATCAGCCAGCAAAGTCCGATGACAGCCAAGATGGTTTGCAAACCGTATCGGCCTAATTCGCGTCAGGACTGGCCACATGTGCGGGTGGCTGTGATGCGGTGGATTTTACGTGTTAAGTTGGCAATGCACTGGTCAAAGTTTGGCGGGCTTCTTATGGACACCGGGGATATGCCAATCGTAGAAGATTCCCGTAAGGATGATTTCTGGGGTGCTTTGAGGGTGGGTGAAGATAGGCTGGTTGGCCAAAATGTTCTTGGGCGCCTTTTAATGGAGTTAAGGGAAGAGTTGCGAGGTCCAGACAAAGAAGCTTTACGGATAGTTGACCCTCCGGATATCCCGGATTTTCTGCTTCTAGGTAAGCCTATTGGTCAGGTTGGATTTGGAGTGCGCAGGAGCGAATTTATAAAACCGCAGACCCAGCAATCACTCGATTTAGGTAACACGACTGGTATTCCTTCAGAAAATCATTCTGATAAAAACCAGAAGGCGTGGCAGGGTGCGAAGAAGCTGGCTGATGAAAACCAAATGCCCGAAATTAAAACAGTCATAAAAGCGGCAGCGGATGAGTTGCCGGACAGCGAGCAAGAGCAGACAGGATCAGACCGCATGAGTAACAACAAGGAAACCGAACGGGCGGAGCTTCATAAAACCATTTGGCGGATTGCCAATGATTTACGCGGCAGTGTGGACGGCTGGGATTTCAAGACCTATGTGCTGGGGATGCTGTTCTACCGCTTCATTTCCGAAAATCTGACCGGATACCTCAATGCGCTGGAGCGCAAGGCGGGAAATCCGGATTTCGATTATGCCGCGCTAAATGACAAAGATGCCGAATTCGGGCGTGAGGAAACGGTGAAGGAAAAGGGCTTCTACATTCTGCCGTCCGACCTGTTTGTCAACGTGCGGGCAAAGGCCCGGCATGACCAGAACCTGAATGAAACGCTTTCCCGCGTTTTCAAGGATATCGAGGGTTCTGCGTTGGGGTGCGACAGCGAAGACGATTTTAAGGGGCTGTTTGATGATCTGGATGTCAACTCCGGCAAGCTCGGCCCGACCGTGATAAAACGTAACGAAAAGCTGGTGAAGCTGCTCGATGCCATTGGCGACCTTCCGCTGAACACGAAAGGCGATTTTTCGCACAATACCATCGACCTGTTCGGCGACGCCTACGAATTTTTGATGACGATGTACGCATCCACCGCCGGCAAATCCGGCGGCGAGTTTTTCACCCCGCAGGAGGTGTCCGAACTGCTCGCCCGCATCACCGTGGTCGGCAAGAGCGATGTCAACAAGGTGTACGACCCGGCTTGCGGTTCCGGCTCGCTGCTGCTCAAGTTTGCCAAGGTGCTGGGTCACGACAAGGTGCGGCAGGGATTCTTTGGGCAGGAGATCAACCTGACCACCTACAACCTGTGCCGAATCAATATGTTTCTGCATGATGTGAATTATGAAAAGTTCGACATTGCCCACGGCGACACGCTGACCGATCCGGCGCACTGGGACGACGAACCGTTCGAGGCCATCGTTTCCAATCCGCCGTACTCGATCAAATGGGACGGCGACGGGAATCCTTTGCTGATCAACGATCCGCGCTACGCCCCGGCGGGCGTGCTTGCGCCCAAGTGCTATGCCGACCTCGCCTTTACTATGCACATCCTGAGCTGGCTGGCAGTCAACGGCACCGCGGCCATCGTTGAATTCCCCGGCGTGCTCTATCGCGGCGGCGCGGAAAAGAAGATTCGCCAATACCTGATCGACAACAACTATGTGGATGCCGTCATCCAGTTGCCGCCCGATCTTTTCTTTGGGACGACCATCGGCACCTGCATCATTGTGCTGAAAAAATCAAAGCACGACAACGCCACGCTGTTTATCGACGCCTCCGCCGAGTTCACCCGCAGCGGCAACAAAAACAAGCTTAATTCCAAGCATCGGAAAAAGATTCTGGATGCCTTTACCGCTCGCGAGGACATCGAACACTTTGCGCGGCTGGTGCCGAATGAAGAGATCGGCGAAAATGACTATAACATTGCCGTCTCCTCTTACGTAGAGCAGAAGAACGAGCGCGAAGAGGTCAATATCAAAAAGCTCAATGCCGAAATCGAACAGATCGTTTCCCGGCAATCCGAATTGCGGACGGAGATCGACGCTATTGTTGCCGACCTGGAAGGAGCGCCTTCATGAGCCGTATCGATGAGTTAATTACCAGACACTGTCCACGGGGTGTAGAATACAAAACTTTTGGTGAACTTGGGACAATTACGCGCGGCAAACGTTTTGTTAAGTCCGACATGGTCGAATCTGGCACCCCATGTATTCACTATGGTGAGCTGTATACAAAATATGGAACGTGGGCTACCGAGACCTTTTCCTTTTTGGAGCCTGAATTAGCATCGCGCTTACGCTTTGCATCCCCTGGAGATGTGATTTTTGTAACAGCAGGTGAAACAATCGAGGATATTGGAAAAGCTGTAGCCTGGCTCGGAGAAGAAGATGTCGTTACTCAC
>CAZGCC010000166.1:2662-2973 GCA_964524195.1 uncultured bacterium
ATTCGTTTCGCAGCCCTCTCGACCCAAAGTACGTGGCGTATTTTTCTCAAACACACGATTTCCATGACCAAATTCGCCGCCACATTTCATCGGCAAAAATCTCCTCAATCTCAACAAAGAATCTAGCGAAGGTTCGCATCCCCGTCCCGCCGTTAGAAGTGCAGAAAGAAATAGTTGCGGTGCTGGATCGGTTCACTAAACTCGAAGCAGAACTCGAAGCAGAACTCGAAGCAAGACGCAAGCAATACCAGCATTATCGCGACGTTTTATTGAGCTTTGATGAGCGCATGAGCAGCGCAAGCAAGCAAGCA
>CAZGCC010000167.1:0-2952 GCA_964524195.1 uncultured bacterium
AACTGCTGAGAATCCAGGTGACTGTAGTGACACCGACACAGTAGAATTTTACATCGTTAAAGTCGAGTTCGAATGTGTCGATGATTGGGGTCAGTGGTTGCCTGAAGGTGGTCCAGGAGCAACGGACGGCAACGAGATCAGATTCAAAGCGACCATATCTCCACCAAGTGCGGAGGGTCTCATCCGATTCAACCTTCAGGACACGACCGCGTACAAGGGCTACTGCGTCAATGCGCCGTCCAATGTACCAGCTTCAGGGCTACACTCCGGCTCATGGGAAGACCTGAAGTTTACAAATGCATCGTCGAGCACTGAGTGGACCATTGAGTCGAACGGTCAACAGGCCACAACAACCGGCATCTGCAACACAGCAACAGTTGTTATCAAGTCATTCGACTACGCTGCATGGGGTCGGCTGAGCTGCATGGTGCAGCTGCCGTCAGGCGTTTGGTGTGATGCAACCTATGTCGGAACAAATCTCCTGACCGTTCCGATCCCCAAGGACGGATTCAACGGCATCGCTGCCAATACGATTGGCGACGCCTACGAGTGGGATGATTGGGCAGACGTCACCGACGATACCGACCTCGACAACACCGACGGTGTCACATCTCTGCCATCCGGAATCACTGCGGACGACTACATCGGCGATGGTCTGGCGGTGTTCGAGGAGTATCGAGGTTTTGTGATCAAGGGAGCGCACGAGCGTCTGAACCCGTACAAGAGAGATCTCTTCACTGTTAACGGTGATGGTCTCGACGCGTCGCATTTCGATGACGATTCGGACCTAAAGAGACATGAACTCGCCGCAGGGGAATACGAGCTAAACAGCGGGGAGTGCCCACTTGCCAACGTCTACCGTGTGTCTGGCAAGACGTGCGGTAAACAGCACGGTGTGAAACTAGTTGACGATGGGAGGAAGGTGCTTTTCTGGTTCTATACTTCCGGCAGCGGCTACTATGCGGTGAAGAGCGGTTCCTGGAGTGGTACTATGGGCAGCTCGTATATTGGCATTGCTGCCGGGCCCGGTACTTTGCGGACGTACTCTGGGGACATCGAATGGTTAGAACCCACAACGCTCACGAACGAATTCGCGCATACGATCCCTCTATCTGCCACGCCCCTCGTGGCTATTGAAGCCTGGGGTGATACGGTTGCGAGCGGCTGGGAGAAAGCAACGACAGCGAACATCGTGGATGCTTCGGCAGGGAGTATAGAGCTTGAGTTCTCTGGAAACATCAAGACGAACGGGAGTCTCAACATTCAAGTCTACTACGCATACGGAAGTGCGAATGCAGATGTGGACAAGCACTGCCGTATTTTTGCCCATTCTGACGCCGACAAGAAGAAGCTGACCGTTGTACATGAGATGGGGCATACGGTAAGCCTTCAGCATCATTCCTCCGGGGCGAATACCAACGGTGACTCAAGCTGTCACATGACATACAACGACAATACGACTGGCTTCTGTACCACTACCAAATCGGACCCGAGTGATCTAGGTTCCCCGGATCTGGATGCCGGGCATGGTGCCTGCTATTACAGAATTGATGTTAAGGAGAACTAGCCATGATAGTCGTGAGAAGCAAAATGTTGTGCCCTGTGTTGCTGTCAGCGTCGATCGCCTTCTTTGTCATGGGGAAGTCTGATTTGGGCAATGCGGCGGAGCCTGAGACACTTGATGCGTCCTTGAGTACGTGGATGGCTGGCAGCGAGTTTCCGCAAGGCTGCCCATTATGGTTTGGCGGTAGGCTTGAGATTAAAGAAAACCTGCGTATCTACAAAGCGCATCGCGATGCCGAATGGAATCTCAAGATCAATAAACGCCGGGGAAAAGCGGCTCATGACGCAACTACAGCGGCCCCGTCTTACCGTCATGTGACGGTGAAGAATGTCCGGGGGCGGTTGCCTTGGCGTATCTCCGTGACGTGTGACGGTACGGTAATCGGCGATGACTGGGACTGGGGTTGGCAGCCGCAGAATAGCGCCTTTCCCACGCAAGCTGTGATCGAGTTCATTGCCTTTCCGCAGAACCAACGGGTAAATGATCGACTGCCTGTAGGGAAGTATGAGATCGCAGTCGCGGCCGAACTTGCGGTCACGTCTAATGAAGTTGAGCCGACGTGCATTATTACAGCAAAACCGCTACATTTTACGATCCATGGTGGGGATGCCGAAGACGGCGAGCCGCATGACGTCACCCGTGCACGCTGTTGGAAGCACTTTATTGATAAGGTCTCCCAACGGTACTATCCGGAATACCAAGAGGTTAAGTCTATGGTCGAGCAACTGCCGATGTACAGATACGTCATCTTCGAGGAGAAGCGTCGCCACCAGCATGAGGGCGAAAAGCCGGAAGGAGGCCCCGGCAGCCCTCGAAAATAGAATAAGGCGGAGGGGTCGAGTCTCTAGAATCGATTCCGCTGAAAAACCTCCTGCCGACAATGGCCCCAGGGCTTGCCGGCAACAATTTCCGGTCGTGATCCGCCGTGCGATGTCGGCCTGCCAGACGGCCCCGTAGAGCGCGGGAACGATCCCTGCGGGCTACTTCAGGCTGAAGCGGTTTTTATTAGCATCGGCACCTCTTTTCATTGTTTTCTCAGCCTGTGATCGGTGCCATCGCCATGCTGGCCGCCCGGCGAGCCTGGTCCGCCTCCCACGCCACCCGACGAAAGAGTCGTCGGATGTTGCAGGCGGCCCCGATCAGGTAGTTCTGGAGCCTGACCTTTTAGGCGGTGGGGTCACGTCTCGACAATCGACAAATGAAATTCAGCAGTCCTTTGGAACAGAGAATCCAAGGGATAACGGCCCGGATTAAATAGCCTGGGCCAGACAACCAACTCCATCAACTCCTCCGGCCAGCGCACCGAGGGGGCGGTGGGGTCACGTCTCGACAATCGATTCCGCTGAAAAACCTCCTGCCGACAATGGCCCCAGGGCTTGCCGGCAACA
>CAZGCC010000168.1:0-2949 GCA_964524195.1 uncultured bacterium
CTCGTTCCGAGATCCCTAAAATGTTCCAATATTTCGGGAAAACGACCGTGCTCCCTTCTGCCGGAGAGAAGAGCACCGGCTTGGGGCTTGCGATTGTCAAACGGATGGTGGAAGCCCACGGCGGGAAGATCGGCGTTGAAAGCGAGCCGGGCAAAGGTTCCACTTTCACCTTCACGATTCCTATTGCTGGCTCCTGAGAAAAATGAACGGAGTTACGATCGAGCTTAAAGCACAATGCCCTGAGACGGTTCGCATTCGCGCTATCCTGAGATCCCGCCGGGCGGTCTTTAAAGGCCGCGATCGCCAGATCGACACCTATTTTTGCGTTCCTTCCGGACGGTTGAAGCTCCGTGAAGGCCGGATCGAGAACGCCCTCATCTATTACAGCCGTGCTGACCAGAAAAATTCCAAACGGTGCGCTGCTTTTTTGTATAAATGTCGCGGGAAAAAAGCGCTCAAAAAAATTCTTGAAACAGCATGCGGCGTTCTTACGGTTGTGAATAAGACGCGGGAGATCTATTTTATAAGGAATGTAAAATTTCATGTTGATCGCGTCAAGAACCTTGGAAGTTTTGTTGAGATCGAGGCTTTTAGCGGTAAAGGCCGCAAGGGCACGGCGGATTTGAGGAAACAAGTCCGGTTTTATCAAAAACTTTTGGGCATCAAAAAAAAAGATTTGATCGCGGATTCTTACAGCGATCAGATCCTTAGACGAAGTCGCTAAGCCTGACCGGCAATCGTTTTGATCCCCACGATCCTGGAGAGGGTTCCAAGACCCCCGCGCAGGCGATCCCGCAGGATCTGCAAACCCCTTTTTCTTTTAGTTCCCAGGTTGTTATCTCGTAACTATTCCGTCCAATAATTTTTTTTCTGCAGGAATGGCAATAGGTTGTTTCCCCCTCAGGATCTTCGATGTTTCCGGTATAACAATGACGGATCCCGTTCGCGAGAGCGATCGTCCGGGCCCGGCGCAGTGTGACGGGTGGTGTGGGTGGCAGATCCGCCATCTTCCACGCTGGGTGAAAGGCCGTGAAATGCAGAGGGACATCGGGTCCAAGATTTTTGACGATCCAGGAAGTCAGCGCGTCCAGTTCCTTGTCTGAATCATTCAGTGTGGGGATCAAAAGAGTTGTGATCTCAAGCCAGACCTTGGTTTCTTTTTTCAGATAGAGCAGCGTTTCAAGCACGGGCGCAAGGCGGGCATCAGCGTGCTTTTGGTAGAATTCTTCCGTAAAGGCCTTCAGGTCGATATTAGCCGCGTCTATCCATTCGTAAAATTCCTTGCGGGGGGCTTCACAAACATAGCCGGCCGTAACGGCGACGGTCTTGATCCCGAGTTTCCGGCATTCTTTGGCGGTGTCGATCGCGTATTCATGAAAGACATGAGGTTCATTATAGGTGAAAGCCACGCTCCGGCATCCGAGCGATCTTGCCGCTTGGGCAATCATTCCGGGTGATGCCTCATCGGCCAGCGGCTCCGTTTTCCGGGGATGACTGATATCCGCGTTTTGGCAGAATTTACAGCCAAGATTGCAGCCGGTTGTGCCGAATGATAAGACCGGAGTTCCCGGAAGAAAATGAAAGAGCGGTTTTTTCTCGATAGGGTCCACGCAGAATCCACTCGACCGGCCATAGGCGGTTAACACGATCACGCCATTTTGGCAGGCGCGAACAAAACAATACCCCCGTTGTCCTTCCATAAGATTGCAATGCCGAGGGCAAAGGGCGCATTGAACACGGCCTCCCGGGAGCTTTTGAAAATACGCTGTCGTTTTGTCCATGAGCCTATTATGCTCTAATTTTGACTAGGCGATATGGAAAAAAAGCGGTAGGATTAAAACCAGAATAAAAAAGGGAAGAAAGATCCTTATGGCGAAATTGTTTGTTTTTCTTTTAGCTATCGTTCTCTTCGCGTCAGGGCAAGCCGCTGCCGCAGAGCCGGACCTCAGGGTGAAAATGATTAGCGGGGCCTTGAAAGGCATGGCGAATGCTTTTATTGCGTCCGGAGATATTGAAAAGCAAAGAAGCATCGCGCTTCGGGAACTTGAAGGCATGAACGAAGAAAAATTCCGGAAAGGATATGCTGAAGCTTATCCTTTCATTGAGAGGCTTCCGGATAATTTGAAGTCCAAATACGGGATCAATGGATCGCTGACCCTGGAACAAGTGAAGGGAAAGATCCGGTCGCTGAAAAAAGAAGACATTTATGAGTTGATCAATAGCGTTCCGGATGAAGTGGTGGCTCAGGAATTTGACCGCTACTGGAACGAAGCGTCCCAGAAAATGAAGAGCGTAAATCTTCCGCAGCAGATCCAGCAGGTTTGGAAGGAATTTTCAACGGAAGTTCAGAGGCTTGAGAGAAAGCATCAGGTCACCTCCTGAGACCCGGGAAGGGGATTTTTTTAAAAGTAATGCAAGGCAGTTCTCTCGCGGAAGCCCTTGGGTGGGTGCGGTAAATGCATGGATTTTTTAAGATGCATCAATGTACGTTCAAGGAGGTTCAATATGAAACAGATCCTAGGTATTGCGGTATGCTCATTTTTGTTCGGAGTTTTGCCTCTTCACGCCGAGGATACGGCTACAATACCCATCGCCGCCGAGGCATCTGAAGCGGCTCAATGGAAGGCTGAAGTGGGGGCTGATAAACAGGCCGTTACCGCCCAAAAAGAAGAGATAAAAACAAATGCGAAAGCGGCTCATTCCGAAGAAAAGAGCCTGCGTCAACAGATCCAGGCAGCGAAAGCGGAAGGAGATGCGGCCAAGGTTGCGTCGTTGAAGGCTCAACTAAAGGCTGCACATCAGGAAAATGTTGCCGAAAAGAAGCAAGATCAGAGTGAGTTGAAAGCAGCTAAGCAAGAGCTTCGCACCGATCGCAAAGCAGCTCGTTTCGACAGGGTGGACCGGAATAATGACGGGGCGGTCGACGCGAAAGAAAAGAAAGCAGCCTCA
>CAZGCC010000169.1:0-2892 GCA_964524195.1 uncultured bacterium
GCCGGAGACCGGGCTGCGGCAAAGACCGGTCAGGTCAGCCTTATTGCCGGCGATCTGCTTCGTTTTCTCCCGGACATTTTTAAAAAGCTGGTTCCTTCCTGACCCTCATGAGTTTTTTGGAAGCGTATCAATGCTGTGCCCTTTGTCCTCGCGATTGTAAAACAGACCGGACACACGGCAAGACAGGTTTCTGCGGGGAAAGCGCGGATTGCCGCGTCTCTTTCATAGGGGCTCATTTTGGCGAGGAACCTTCCCTCACAGGATCCCGAGGTTCCGGCACCCTTTTCTTCAGCGGGTGTTCCAGCCAGTGTTTTTTTTGTCAAAATCACCAGATCTCGACCGGGCATGAAGGCCGCATTGTTACTTCCGAAAAATTCCTCTCAGAAGTTCACAACCTGATCAAGCAAGGGGTCCACAATCTGAATTTTGTGACCCCGGATCATTTCTGGCCGCACATCAAGGAGTTGTGCGTCCGTTTGCGCGAAGAGGGTCTCAAGATCCCTAAGGTTTTCAACAGTTCCGGATACCAAAAACCTGAAATGGTCGAAGAATATGCCCGATGGATGGATGTTTTTCTTCCGGACCTCAAGTTCGTGGAGCCTGATCTTGCAAAGGTGTGCATGGAGGATGAACGGTATCCCGGGATTGCTCTCGAGGCCATCCGCAGAATGGTCAAAGCTAAAGGTTTTCTTGAGCCCTGGGACACGGAGGGGAAACAGGTTGGGGAGCGGGGAGTTCTTGTCCGGCATCTGGTGCTTCCGGGACATGTCGAGAATAGTTTGAAAACACTACGACTTTTGCGTCAGGAATTCGGCTCCGGGATCCCTCTTTCGGTGATGAGCCAATACCAGCCCGTTCCCGGTTGCGCGGCAAAGGATCCGTTCCAGAGAACTCTCCGTCCCCAGGAATATAGGCAGGTCTTGGATCTGGTCGAGGAACTTGGTTTTGAGAAAGTTTATACCCAGGAACTTACGGCGGAGACCGCTTTTCTTCCTGATTTTAAGGATCCCCACGAACCCTTCCCCGGGAATCGGGACCGGAAATAAAGTGTTTTGTGAAAGGAATAGGGAAAAGGATCCTTATAAACAGTAGCCCGGCTTTTGGGTTGGATATATAATACCCGCGTGGAAACCATGAAAAAATCGGTCACGCTATCTCCCTCAGCGCTAAGTCTTTTTAAGAATTGTCCGCGGTGCTTTTGGCTGGAGAAGGTCAAGAATATCAAGCGGCCCCGCGGTATTTTTCCCTCGCTTCCCGGGGGCATGGATCGTGTGATCAAAACCTACTTCGACACCTTTCGCGCTCAGGGAAAGCTTCCTCCCGAACTTTGCATCGATGCTTTTAAAGGCATTTCGCTTTATAGCGACCAGGCCAAGCTCGACCGTTGGCGCGAATGGCGCTCGGGCCTTAAATACCAGGATGATGATGGTTTGGCCCTTTCAGGGTTGTTTGATGATGTTCTTGTTAAAGGAGAGACCTGCATTCCATTCGATTACAAGACGAAAGGATCCCCGACGAACGAAGAGGACGCGACCAAGTATTATCAGACCCAATTGGACTGTTATGCGCTGATGCTTGAGGGGAACGGTCTCAAGACGGCCGGTTATGGTTTTTTGCTCTATTACTCGCCGCGGGAAGTGGGAGAGCGCGGCCAGGTGAGTTTTGAGATCCAGCCGATCAGGATCGCGACAGACACGGACCGCGCGAAGGCTTTGCTTCGTCAGGCGCTTTCGATCCTAACAGGGCCCGCGCCAAGATCCGCGCCGGATTGCGAGTATTGCAACTGGTTAGAGAAGTTCAGAAAATAGGAGGGACCGGCCATGAAGAAAACAACATCGGAGATCCTGGTAGAAAAACCCACGGCTCAGAGGTTGCAAGATCTTAAGGTTTTTTCCTGGCCGATCTGGACCAAAGAGATTTCGAGCTTTGACTGGTTTTACGGGGAAAAAGAGATCTGTTATTTTCTGGAGGGGGAAGTCACTGTGAAGACCCCCGACGGGGAGAGCTCCTTCGGTCAGGGGGACCTGGTGACATTCCCTCAAGGGTTGCAATGTGTCTGGAATATCAAGAAGCCGGTCAAAAAGCATTATCAGTTCGGATAAAGAGGCATGGTTTTTTCAATTCTAACGCATCCAGAAAGGCATTTATGACATCTCCAACGCCCAAAACCAACGCCATGCTCATTTGCGATTATGTGATCACGGAGCGCGGCACGAACAAGAAGAGCCTGATCGGGGTTTTTGAAAATATCGGGGCCGCGACTTTTCCCTGCACGCATTTTGCGATGTCCGTCTATATCAAGTTAACGGACGCTCAAGGGGCTTACCACTTCCGGCTGGAGTTGACCGATCTTCAGAGCGATACCGTGATCGGGAAAAGTGAAATGCCCGAAGAGGTTCGCGTGCCGAGCCCTCTTGACGCGCATGAGCTTGTGTTCAATCTCCGGGGGGTCCGTTTCATGCATGCGGGGAACTATGAATTCAGGATCTTTGCGAACGACCGCATCTTCGGGCAGAAAAAGCTGGTGGTCGAGCAAGTTGATTCCAACCGTCCGCCTCACGAAAGATAAAGGACTTCGATGGTCAAAAAAGCGCTGGTCGTTCTCGCGGAGGGGTTCGAAGAGATCGAGGCGATCGCCCCGATCGATATCTTGCGGCGCGCGGGAATCCGGGTTACGGTCGCCGGACTGAATGAAATGCGCGTAAAAAGTTCCCGGAGTTTTGGCGTCCAAGCGGATATCCTCCTAAAGGACCTTGTGGAGGAGATGGATGCCGTGATCCTTCCCGGGGGAATGCCGGGAGCGACCCATCTTGCCCGCTCGGAAGAACTTGGGGCGTTGGTTAAAAAAATGAATAAGAAGGGGAAGATCGTAGCGGCTATTTGCGCCGCTCC
>CAZGCC010000170.1:0-2885 GCA_964524195.1 uncultured bacterium
TTTTTCCTGCTCACCCCGTAAGCGCCTCAAAATAATATTGATGTCGTGCGCCATATCGTGAAAAAAATCTCCCTCGCGAAGTTTGATGTCGTTGGGAAGCTCCCCACGGTTCACCTTGAGGAGTGTCTGACGGAACCGGAAAACAGGCCCCGCGACGCGATGCAGAAAAAGCACTCCGTAAGCCCCGACGATCAGGAGGGTCAGGATCAGGACCAGCGTCACACGGATGATGATCGAATAGCTTACATCCGAGAGGACCTCCACGGGATTCACTTTTCCGAAGGATAGTCCCCCGCCGAATGCCGCGTCATGGATGGTCTGGTGGATCACCCACGCGACAGCCGCTGAGGCCACCATAAAAAGCGCGATCAGCATGAAGGAGAATTCCCGCTGCATCGGCCTGTGGATGATGATGTTCTTGACTTGCCGTTTGTAGGGCCGCTGGGGCGTTGTCACTTTAATGTGCGCGCTGGGATTGGCTTCCATATTTGTTTCTCCTTGTCCTTGAAAGTGCGTTTATCATACTCCGAAACATTTTTAAAAACAACTCAAGCTGAAGCCGGACGGCTCCACTTCTGAAAAAATCTCCTGAAAAAATCATGTCTTTTTTCTCCGGAGGGCCGGAGTCCGCGGAGCCTCAACATCTCGGTCATTGAGATCAAACACGGCAGAACAAAAAGTGTCAGAAAAGTCGAACCGATCAATCCCCCGATCACCGTGATCGCCAGCGGCGCCCAAAGGTCGCTCGCCTGCCCAAAACTGAGCGCCATCGGTAAAAACCCAAGCACCGTCGAACAAACGGTCATTAAAATGGGCCGGAGGCGGTCCGCACCGGCTTCGATCAAGCGTTCGTCCGTGGTCTTTTCCGGATCCAGATGCATAAAATGATCCACCAAAATGATCGCGGCGTTCACCACATAACCCGCCAAGAGAATGATCCCGATGAAAACCTGCGTGCTAAGCGGCTTGGGAGACGGGATCCATGTCAGCCATGTCTCCGGGAGCCCCAAAAACTTGAGCGGTTTCGAGAAAAGGATTGGCCAACCCAGAGCCAGCCAGACACCTATCGAAGCCATCGGAACCGTCGCCATGATAAGAAGCGGGTAAAGGTAGCTTTGGTACAAGCATGCCATCACCATATAGACCAAAAAGACGGTCAAAATAACGGCGACGCCCAGCTCTGATTTGCTCTTCATCAACTCTTCAAAACCTCCGCCGAACCTCCAGTAATAATCGTCCGGAAGCTTCACTTCCATAACGGCCTTTTTTACATCCACGGCGATCTCTTCGATGGGCCGTTTCACATCCCCCTTCACAAATACATAGCGATGCTTGTCCTTACGGTCAATGGTCTGAGGACCCGTGGAAGGATAAAAGTTCGCGATCTCACTGATCGGCACCTGGACATTCTCCCGTGTCTCCACATGCACCTGCCCAAGATCATCAAGCTTTTGCCGGTAGATCGCCTGAAGCCGCGTGATCGTTTCGATCTCCTCGCCTTTGGTAAGCTCGTGGAACTTGGTCGGCCGCATGCCGCGGACCTGGGCGTGCATGGTGTCTGCCACCGATTTGACGGACAGGCCATACATCGCCGCTTTTCCTTTATCCACCACCAGCGAATATTCGGGGCGTTTGCGAAGGTCCGTCATCACCAGGTTGCTCAAACCCTCGATCTTGGACATCTTGTTGGCAAATTCTTTGGCAAGTTTTTCGAGCTCATCGCCGTCCTGCCCGTAAATGTTGACGACCAGCTTCTTGGACTCCGAAGAACCCGCCCCTTCGTCCACGATCAAGCTGTAATCTGAATGGATCTCTTTGACGGCCGCGTTCCCCTGCTCGTCAATGATCTTCATGATCTCTTCCTTGGAGTACTGGCGCTGCCGCGACGGCTTGAGCCGGACAAAGAGGCGGAGATCATCTTTAGAGACCGTTGTCGAAAAAAGCGTGATGTCGGGGATCCTGGAGAGGATCTCTTCGATCTTCGCCATCGCTTCATCGTTGGACTCAAGCCGCGCTCCAGCAAGCGGGAAGGTCACGACAGCGAATTCATTTTCCTCAAAAGTGGAGGGGAAATCGATCGGGGTCCGGATCAGCATGAAAATAGAAAGTAAACAAAGGCCTAGCACGATCGAAAGGATCATCCCCCGGTGTTTGAGCGCCCAGGCAAGTTGCGCTGTGTAAAAATTTCTGACATGGTTCAAGATCTTCCCCGAGGAATTTTCCTTGCGGAAATTGAGCTCACCTGTGGCGAATTGGCGGATCATCATCGGGATCAGCATGAGCGCGGAAAAAAACGAGCAGATAAGGGAAACAGTGATGGTGAACGCGAAACCTCCATAAGTCAGCTGAATGGTTTTATCGGAAAGCACGATCGGGATAAAAACCACCAGAGTCGTGGTCATGGAAGCCAAAAGAGGCATCCAGACCTCTTCGCTCCCCTCCCGGATCGCCTGAGTATCGCCCATCCCGGATTCTTTTTTTGAAAAGATGTTTTCCATGATCACGATCGCGGTATCGACCAGAATCCCGGTCGCAAGCGACAGGCCGCTTAGGGTCATGACATTCAGGCTGATCCCGAAAGCCTCCATGAAAATAAAGGTCGCGACAAGCGAACACGGGATCACCGCGAGAATGATTGCCGAGAGGATCGTCCTCCGGATAAAGGCGTAGATCACCATCATGGTCAGGATCAACCCGAGCCCGAGCGCCCCTTTGACATCGCCGATCGCGCGGGCGATCGTATCTGCCCGGTCGTTGACGATCACGATCTTGATATTTTCTTTATGATCCTCCTCGAAACCATCGAGCACCTTGTTGAGGTCATCGGCAACATCCAGCGTATTGGCAAGACTCGCTTTTTTGACATACACCGTCACATTCTGTTC
>CAZGCC010000171.1:0-1164 GCA_964524195.1 uncultured bacterium
AACGAGCCTACGCGGACACGATCCACGAACATTTTAAACATAAAAAAGAAATACCAATGATGGGCGGGATCTTGATCGTGGCGAGTGTTGTTGCCGCGACGCTTTTGTGGGGCAATCTCTCAAACCGTTTTGTTTGGATGATGATCCTCGTGATCCTCTGGTTCGGTGGGGTGGGGTTCCTGGACGACTGGCTTAAAATGCGTTCCAAAAGCTCCGAGGGTCTGAGCTCTTTGACGAAGCTCGCGGGCCAGATCCTGATGGGGCTTGCGATCGGTACTTATCTTTACATGGATCCAAGTTTCGACAAATGGCTTTATGTGCCGCTCCTCAAGAAAGGCGTCATTTATCTCGGGATCCTTTTCATTCCGTTCGTGATCCTGGTCCTGACCGGGACCTCAAACGCTCTGAACCTGACAGATGGGCTGGACGGGCTTGCGATCGGATGTACGATGTTCACGACGACCGCTTTTGCCCTCGTCACTTATGTCACGGGTCATTTTGATTTTGCTTCGTATCTTGCGATCCCGCATATTCCCGAAGTAGGCGAAGTAACGGTCTTTTGCGCCGCGCTGGCCGGTGCAAGCGCCGGCTTTCTCTGGTTTAATTCCTATCCCGCCGAAGTTTTTATGGGGGATACCGGCTCTCTTTCGCTTGGTGGGGCGCTTGGCGCGATCGCGGTTCTGACGAAAAAAGAACTGGTGCTCATCATTGTCGGAGGGATCTTTGTCTGGGAGGCTCTTTCCGTTATTTTGCAGGTGATGAGCCTTAAGCTTCGAAAAAAAAGGATCTTTCTGATGTCGCCTTTTCATCACCACCTCCAACGCAAAGGCTGGCCCGAATCCAAGATCACCACCCGCCTCTGGATCATCGCTTTTATCTTGGCCATCATTGGTCTTAGCACTCTGAAGGTGCGCTGAGATGAAGCCTTCTCCGGGAACTTGCGTCGCGGTGTTGGGATTACGGGATACCGGGGTTTTGAGTTCTATCGTTCTTCACAAAAAAGGCTATCATGTTTTCGCTTCGGATCTTTCTAGCCTTGATGAGATTCGTCTCAATGTAGAAAAGCTTGCCAAGCTCGGGATCGAAGCCGAATGCGGAAAACATTCCATGGACAGGATCCTCGCCGCAGATTGGATCTTGATCTCGCCGGGGATCCCTCCGGGC
>CAZGCC010000171.1:1174-2859 GCA_964524195.1 uncultured bacterium
CCAAGGTTTATCAGGCCATTCTTGATGCCAAAAAACCGGTCTATAGCGAGATCGAAGTTGCGAGCTGGTTCTCTCCTGCGAAAACTGTGGTGGCGGTGACCGGTTCTTGCGGGAAAACAACCACGGCGACTTTGATCGCGCAGCTCGTTGCAGCGAGCGGCCGTAAAGCAGTGCTTTGCGGGAATATCGGAAATCCATGGATCGGAGAGCTTTCCGGGATCACTCCGGAAACCGTGGTGGTGTTGGAGGTCAGTTCCTTTCAGCTGATGCACTGCGCAAGTTTTGCTCCCTCGATCGGTCTGCTTCTCAATCTTCATCCAAACCATATGGATTGGCATGCCGACATGAAAGAATACGCGGGAGCCAAGCTGAATCTTTTTCGCGCGATGGACAAGACGAGCGTCATGATCTGTCAGAAAAAGGAAGAGATCGATTTTTTTCATGACTTCAGGACGCGTGCCCACCGTGTTTATTTCGATCAATATCCGGCGTCCAATCCCAACGAAGCGGCGCTTTTTTGTGTCGCCGAGGCTTTGGGATGTTCCGTGTCTTTGGCTGAAAAGGTGAATGCCGAATTCCGGGGGTTGGAACACCGGCTTGAAAAATTCGCCGAACAGGACGGGGTTATTTTTTTCAATGACTCCAAGGCCACTACGACCGCTTCGCTGGCTTGGGCGCTTGAGAAGTTTGCCGATAAGAGTGTGGTCCTTATTTGCGGCGGGAAATACAAGACCGGGGTCGAGGACTTCAGAAGCTTGCGGGGCGTGATGACCCGGAAAGTGCGATGCGCCATTCTGATCGGCGTTGCACGGCCCATCATGAAGGAGGCCTGGCAAGGGACGGTGGAGCTTATGGAGGCGGAGAGCTTGGAGGAGGCGTGTCGCTTGAGCATTGAGAAGGCGCAAACAGGGCATACTGTATTGTTGTCTCCGGCTTGCGCGAGTTTTGATATGTTCAAAAATTATCAAGAGCGTGGAAAGATGTTTAAAGAGATTATTCTTAAAAGGTTACAGTCATCTCTTTCGAGGAGATAAGCATGTCTAAAGAAGCGCGGCTTTTGTTCGTGGTAACTTACCTTTTGGTCGGCATCGGGATCGTGATGATCTATAGCGCCAGCGGGGTTTTGGCGCATGACTGGCACGGGAACGAATTCTTTTTCTTGATCCGGCAGGTTCTTTATGTGCTGATCGGCACCATCGGCTTTTTCATTGCGTCGATGCTTCCCGTCAATTTTTACAAACAGAACGCCCGGGCGTTCATGCTGCTTGCGATCTTCCTTCTCATGGCGGTTTTTCTTCCCGTGATCGGCCATTCGGCGGGCGGGGCGCGCCGGTGGATCCACCTTGGAGCTTTTCAATTCCAGCCCGTGGAATTCGCCAAGCTGGCTTGTTGCGTCTATCTCGCGGATTACCTGGGACGAAAGATCGCCTGGGTTCAGAAGGGGGATGTCGCGGTCTTTGTGCCACCCCTTATTTTGATCGGGATCGTGTGCGTTCTTACGATCCTGGAGCCCGATCTGGGTTCCGTGGCATTTATTGTGATGACGATGTCGATCCTTTTTTTTGTTTCCGGTCTTCAGCTTCGTTATGTGTTAGGAGCCTTGGCGATTATTTTGCCGGCTTTTTATTTTCTGATCATCCGGGTGCCTTATCGTCTTAGCCGGCTCGAGGCCTATCTGAATCCTT
>CAZGCC010000172.1:0-2855 GCA_964524195.1 uncultured bacterium
TCCCCCGAAGGCTTGCCTTGATGCCAACAAGCTCCCTTAAACGGCGGCACATGATTCATGACCAGAATATGCCGATGATCCTTCAGTGCCATCAGCAGAACACGTTTCAAATGTTCTGCTGCCGCATCAGCCAGTTTCTGCATCGCCTTTAAGCGATCTGAACGATCCCACAGCTTCAGCTCATCAATGAAGCGAAAGTCATTAAGCTCAACCGAACTTCCCTCAAAATCGCCGAATCGTCCATCAGCCCAGGAATCGTGCCCGACCAGCGCGGTCTCTTTGCTCAGGCCGATATAATCGACTTTGTTCAGCCAAATCAAATTCTCCTGTTTCCGCAAAGCAGCGATCCTCGCCCTGACTTCCTCGATCGATCCGCCATAATAATCATGATTGCCAAGAACAAAATAGATCGGGCGCTTCAAGATCGCCGCCATCTGCTCCAAATAGCCAACAACGCTATCGGCCTCTCCAATATCCCCGGAAACAAGAAAACAATCCGCTGTCTCCCGAGATAAACTTTGCAGTAATGCGTCCAGCTGTTTTGGCTTAAGAAAATTAAGGTGTATATCTGTTAGCCAAGCCGCTTTCATAGGAACTGCGCTCTCAACGCTGAAAATCTTTCAAAGATGTCCGCTCTCAAGTCTTCAACGAACCCATCCGGACCGTTCTCCTTTTCAACCATCAGACAACCCTGACTAGATTTCCGTTCAAAATACTTTTTCAGATTGCCTGACGCCTGAGGCAAATGCCCGGCCTTGTAAAATTCATGAACTTCTTTCAGAAGAGCTTCCGCATCCGGAGCATATCTCAACACGAAATAGATATAAAACAGATCTTTGGCACGTTTCAAATCATCTTCCCGCTCAACGAATGTTGCCGTTTTATGATAGATGTACGCCGCAGGCCTAGGACAATAAAGCGCATATGTTTTTCCGCTTCTCTTATCCTTTACCTCAACCTTTATACGATGATTGAGAATAAAATCAAAATCCTTAAGCCGGCTGATACTCATCTGGGACCCCACCAGCCGATCCACCACTTCGCGAGGGATCTCCGTCCCGCTGATAAAATCAACACGGACCTTCCCTTCCTTGAACAAAACAACCGGATACATTCGGTCCATGCTCAGATGCCGCTCCGTATAATCGCGGCTGGACAGGATTTGAAAAATGGTCTGCTTGTGAACCTGCGGCTTATCCGAACTCACCCCGAAATCAACATCCACCGTGGTGACAGGGTTAACATTCAAATTGTCCCAAACAAATTTCGGATAAACATACGACAACCATCCACCGACAAGTGTCAGCTCGCTGAGGTAATCCTGAAGATCATCCAGCACACGAAAGAAAATCGCTTCTATCTCTGCATTATTGGCCAAGGGACTTCCCTTTCCGTTCTATCTGGTCTTGAAGAAACTGCGCATGTTCCCGGCCACGAGGCTGAAAGTGATACAAGTCCAGAAACAGTTGCAGATTTGAAACCACCGGATACCCCTCAATCATCCTTTTCCCGTCGAAAGCCGTCGTCCTATAGAAGGGCCGAATAAAATGGATATTCCCTCCCTGCACGAGCTCTTTCAGATCAAGTCGCTGGCGGATAGACAGAATATCCTTTTCCCAATTGGCAGTATCAAGGTAAAGATAAACATGGTTCATCTTCACATACGATGTCAACAAATTCGCCCCAGTGTGAAGCGTCAAGGCATACGCGCGGTCTTTCAACGCCGTCTTGATCTTCTTTAGGATCTGCTCATCATGCGTGTAATAGGTATAAACCTCGTTCCATTCAAAGTTGTAGGCGGCTGTCCACGCCTTGATCAATTCCTCGACATTGCTTAACACGGAGTAGCTAGCAGGCCCTTTCTTAACCCGCTCAACGTAGCCTTGGCAAGCCATTGTCTCCAGAATCTGCTGAGCAAGGCCAAGACTTACGCCCTGGGGGCCGTTAAAATCCCGAATGACCCATTGATGAGCGGGCTCACGCAGCATTCTGCGCAGGATCAAGGTAGCTTTATCAGCGAAAATGTTTTTTAAAACCGCCCGTCTTTTCATAATGTTCACTCGCTATTAATGTTCACTAATTAGTGAACAATATACAACATGTGAACATTAAAGTCAACCTATAAAACGGAGCGATTACTAAAGCGGATCAAGGTGCGTAGAAAGACTCTCTGATTTATGGACAAATACTCTCTCACGCTCATGCGCGATTTTCGCCAATATCCATAAACTAGTAACCGTAAACTAGGAGATAAATTGGCCTATTCTACCGACGACGTCAGCCATTCCCCCTCTCTATCAGTCGACGGAGAGTATAAGATATCCCGACAGGAATAAGCCTCAGAAATACAATGCCGCAACCCTTTGAAACGTCGCTACATACGAAAGCCCGACGATTATTCATCGCCGGGCTTCTGTGTTGTAAGCCATTGTGCCGCAATAACTTACATAAATGGGGTGGCTGACGGGATTGCTGCTCGCTTCGCTCGCAGGTTGACGGCCTTTTCTTGAAAATGTTTTAGGAAGGCCATCAATGAACCCGCAGTCCGCCTTCGGCGGACTTGCAGATCCAATGTGGGTCAACCGTCCCATTTAACAAAAAACCCTCGCTTGTTGAGCGAGGGCTTTTTATTAAATGGGGTGGCTGACGGGATTTGAACCCGCGACAACTTGAACCACAATCAAGGGATCTACCACTGATCTACAGCCACCATAAATCTATTTTACTGCGCCTTCATCTTCCGGCGTTTTAAATACTTCTTCTGTCGCCGCCTTCAAACCGGCCACAATATTACCCGATGTTACTGAAGAATTCAAGCCCGTTGTTATATGACCTGTCAAACTGACCTTGCCGAG
>CAZGCC010000173.1:0-2852 GCA_964524195.1 uncultured bacterium
ATCGCGTTTTTTGACGCCAAACCCTATGACATCCGTTCCTTCGATGAAACGAATGCGGGCTTCGGCTTCCCGATCACTTATTTCCCCAATCATCTGACCGCCCAAACGGCCCAACTTGCAAAAGGATTTGATGCCGTATGCGCCTTTGTCAATGATACCGTAGACCATGCGGTGATCGAGAGTCTCGTGCGCGATGGAGTTAAACTCGTCGCTCTCCGGGCTTCGGGCTATAATAATGTTGACCTTCAATCCGCCTTTGGAAAGCTGCATGTCGCCCGGGTTCCCGCCTATTCCCCTTATGCCGTTGCAGAACATACTGTGGCGCTGATGCTCTCCCTGAACCGCAAGATCCATAAAGCCTATTTCCGCACCCACGATAACAATTTCACGCTGAATGGCCTGCTGGGGTTTGATATGCATGGAAAAACCGCGGGCGTGATCGGCACCGGGCAGATTGGAAAGTGCCTGATCCGCATTTTGAAAGGATTCGGCATGAAGGTCCTCGCCTACGACACCTTCCAGGATGAGGCCTTCCGGAAGGAAGCGTATTTTGATTATTGCGACCTGAACACGATTTTTAAAAAATCTGACATCCTCTCGCTTCATTGCCCGTTAACCAAAGCAACGCATCACATGATCAATGACAGCGCGATCGCAAAAATGAAATCGGGCGTCATGATCATCAACACGAGCCGCGGCTTGCTGATCGACTCCAAAGCCCTGCTTGAAGGTCTCAAATCCGGAAAGATCGGCTACGCGGGGCTGGATGTCTATGAAGAAGAAAGTGAATACTTTTTTGAGGATTTTTCAAATTCCGGAATCCCGGATGATACCCTCGCAAGGCTTCTTTCGTTCCCGAATGTCCTTATCACCTCCCATCAGGCCTTTTTCACGCAGGAAGCGCTTCGCAATATCGCTCAGACCACACTTGAGAACATCCGCGAATTTTTCACGACCCGGAAGATCCCCAACGAGATCTGTTATAGATGCACCACGGCTGAAAAGTGCCCGCGGAAAAATAACGGGAAATGCTTCTAATTTTAAGGAGACTCCATGCCCAAGAACAAAAAAATCACGAACAGCTTCGTGGGGGCTCCCTTGGCCCTGGCTTCTCTGACCGATTATCAAAACAACTCGGTTGTCAGCAAACAACTCCTCGATAAAAAAGCCGGGACCCTCACCCTTTTTGCTTTCGACGAAGGACAGGGACTCAGCGAACATACCGCCCCGTATGACGCAACGATCCTTATTTTAGATGGCGCAGCCGAAGTTGTGATCGGCGGGAAATCCCACGCGGTCCATACCGGCCAAATGATCATCATGCCGGCCCATATCCCCCATGCCGTCAAAGCCCGGAAACGATTCAAAATGCTGCTTATTATGATCCGTTCGGCGGAATAAAAAGTTCGTGATGCTCCTTCTTGACCGCTGGTTTAAATTCACCGAAAGAAAAACAACGCTTGGGACGGAGATCCTCGCGGGGTCCACGACCTTTCTCGCGATGGCCTATATCATTTTTGTAAACCCGAGCATCCTCGCTGCCGCCGGCATGGATAAAACCGCCCTTATCACGATCACTTGTCTTGTTACCGCGCTCGCAACTTTAATGACGGGTCTTTTCGCGAATGCCCCGATCGCGATGGCTCCGGGCATGGGGCTAAATGCCTTCTTCGCCTACTCGCTGGTTCTGACAGACAAAATAAGCTGGCAGACCGCATTGGGGATCGTTTTTATTTCAGGCTTTTTCTTTTTTATCCTCACGCTCGCGGGCATGCGCCGGAAACTTGTGAACGCGATCCCGCGGTCGCTGATCTCCGCCATGTCCGTGGGGATCGGCCTTTTCATCGCGTTCATCGGATTGGTCAATCTTGGGATCGTCCAAAAAAGCGAGGCCACCCTGATCTCGGCAGCACCTATTACTTCCACTGTTCTGATAGGGCTTGCGGGTTTTCTTGTCATGGTCACGCTAGAAATGAAAAAAGTGAAAGGAGCCATGATCCTTGGCATTCTTGCAGCGACACTTCTCGCTCTTTTTTCCGGAAAGATCGCCTGGCCTAAAGCCTTGTTTTCTTTTGAAATGAATTTATCCCCCATCGCGTTCCAGCTGGATATCCTGGGCGCTCTCAAATGGGGCTTCCTGGGATCCATTTTCGCGCTCATGTTCATGGATCTTTTTGACAGCGTCGGATCGCTCGTGGCCTGTTGTCACCAGGCGAAATTCACGGATGAAAAAGGGAATATACGGGGACTGGACCGTTTGCTCTCCCTGGACGCGATCGCCACCATGCTCGGCGCGGTCTTTGGGACTTCCACAACCACGACCTATATCGAATCCGCGACCGGAATCGGAGAGGGTGGAAGGACCGGCTTTACCTCCGTCGTCACGGCCGTTCTTTTTCTGCTGGGGATGCTCTTCCTCCCCATTATCGCGATCGTCCCGGCCTACGCGACTGCGCCAGCCCTGATCCTGGTGGGATTCTTCATGATGAAAGAGATCAAAGCGATCGACCTTTCCAATATCGAGGAAGGATTCCCCTCTTTTGTGATCATCGTCATGATCGCGTTAAGCTACTCGATCGCAGCCGGACTGGCGTTCGGGTTCCTGAGCTTTGTGATCTTCAAATCGATCCATCTGAAATTCCGCGAGATCCAGCCGGCGATGTGGATTATCGCCGCCCTTTCCCTGCTTCATTTTCTTCTTTAAGAAGAAAAGGCGCGGTTTCATTCCCCAAGACAAGATCCTTCAAACAATAGCGACTCGATCGCTTACGCAGGATTACCGGCTTCTCCTGGCGCGTGAGGCTGCTTTCTTTTCTTTCGCGTCGACCGCCCCGTCATTATTCCGGTCCACC
>CAZGCC010000174.1:0-2831 GCA_964524195.1 uncultured bacterium
GCTGGATGGCGCCGGAGATCGCGACGGCCACATAGATCTTCGGGCGGATCGTCTTGCCGGTTTGTCCGACTTGCCGCGCGTACGGCGCGTAGCCATTATCCACCGCGTGACGGCTGGCGCCCCAGTCCGCATTAATGCCTTTTTCCTGAAGCGCGCAAACCAGCTCTTTGATCAGCTTAAAATCATCCCGGTCTCCGGCTGGACGGCCTCCCGAGATCACGATGTCCGCCACAAAAAGGTTGTCCCCGCCGCCCGCCTCGCGCTTCGTCTCGATCACTTCCACCGCAAAATCGCTCTCCCTGAAGTTCGGGGTGAATTCACGGACACTCCCTTTCCGGGCAAGATCCTTGGACGGGATCTTGAAAGTCCCCGCGCGCGCGGTCGCCATCTGGGGGCACCAGAACCCGATGATCGTCGCGAGCTTGCTTTCCCCGTAAGTCGGCCGGATGGATTCCAGGACAGGAAAGAAAATGGTTTTTTTGACACGATGCGCGTATTCCCCGACCTTGAGACTCGTGCAATCGGCTGTCACTCCGGCACGCACGCGGCTTGCAAGCCTCGGCGCAAGTTCGCGGCCCGAAGTCGTTGCTCCAAAAAGAGCGATCTCAGGCCGTTGATGCTCAATCCATTGCGCGATCACCGCCGTAACCGGGAGGATCCGGTATTCTTTAAGCCTTGGATCATCGACAAGAACAACTTCATCAGCGCCGTAGGCAATGATCTCGGAGGCCGCGTCTTTAATATTGTGCCCTGTGACAACTGCGGTGACTTTTGTTCCTAATTGATCCGCAAGCTGGCGGGCGGGATTCAGGATCTCAAGCGAAGATCTCGAGGGCGTCTGGCCATGCATTTCGATCCAGGTCAAAATGCCGCGCGCGCCATTACGAAAATCCACCCTGGGGAAATCTAGATCCGCTTTTGCTTTTTCGCCCGCGGCGTTTTTCTCATCCCCAGCCCCCGCAGGCTCACTATGACAGCCGCTGATCCGGTCTTTGATCTTTTCGATCTCGGCCACCAGCGTTTCCGCAAGGTCCTTTGGCTCATGACCCGAGATCATATTCACGGGAGGCCTGTCCTTCTGGATATCCACGACCTTCGAAACGAGTGTCGGCGACCCGCTGAGACCTACCACGCTGACATCAGCACCAGTCTGATCCAGACTCCAGATCTCCGTTTTGGCGGCCTTGGCGCGAATCGCTCCTTTGAGAGAAGGACGGCGCGCCGGAGTCGCGGTCGGAGCAATCGAAATAAGACAAGGGATGGGAAGTTTAAGAACTTGAAAACCGCCTTCGATGATACGGCGGACCTTTAAGTGGTCTCCCATGAATTCCACTTTTTCCACAAAAGTCGCTTGAGGGATCCCGAGATTCTCAGCTGTCTGGGAAGGCACATGCGCCGTATCGCCGTCCGTGGTTTGCCGTCCGGAGAAAATGATGTAGGGCTCTTTGCCTTCTTTAGTGCATCCGAGTTTCTTGAGAAGTGTTGAGAGAGCGTATCCCGTCGCGAAGGTATCGGAGCCGCCCAGTTTTCTGTCGGAAAGAAGAACCGCGCGATCGTAGCCCATCGCCAACGCTTTTTTAAGCGACTGCTCAAAGCTTGGAGGGCCCATCGAAACCACGATCAATTCGGCGTCCGGGACATGCTTTTTGATCTGGAGCCCCTGCTCCAGGCCGAACGCGCAATCCGCGTTGATCGAGGACTTTGCCTTGGTGCGGTCCATAAGACCGTCCGCGCCCATCCGCATCTCCGTCGGGAGCGGCACCTGCTTCATGAGGGTAATGATCTTCAGCTTCATATTAGAGGTTCTCGTATTCGGGGCCATCGCCGCCGTAGGGCACGGCCCATTCGATATTGCCAAACGGGTCCTTGATGTCGCAGGTCTTGCAATGCACGCAATTGGCTGGATGAAGGTGCAGGTCTTTTTTCCCGGTCTTGGGATCTGTCACGATCTCATAAACTTCCGCGGGGCAGAAATGCTGGCACGGCCCGCCGTACTTGGGGATGCAGATGTCCCGGCAAAGATTGATGTCCAGCACCCGGAGGTGACAGGGTTGCTCTTCATCATGTTTGGAACCCGAGAAATAGACATCGGTAACTTTGTCGAAGGTCAGTTGTTTGTCAAAGAGAAGCTCTTTGGCAAATTTTTTACAAAACGGGGCCTTGATATCCTCGAGTTTTTTATAACACGCCGCGTCCTCATGAGTTTTCATCTTCCCTGAAGCCGTGATCCCTCGGCCCCCTGTGAGGATCTGTGTCGCGAAATGGAACGCTCCCAGGATCATGCCGTAGCCGAAGCCCGCGCGAAAATTGCGAGTCCGGGAGAGGGTTTTGAAGCCCTTGCTTTTCTTAAAAAGCTCCTCATATAGACTGAGCTGATTTTGGGAAAAATCATTCTTCTTAAGCGCTTCGAATGCGGTCCTGGCGGCCAACATCCCGGATTCGATCGCAAGATGCACGCCTTTCAAGCTCGGCATGGCAAGGAATCCCGCGGAATCGCCAACGATCATCACGCCGTCATGATAAAGTTGTGGAAGAGAAAAAAGACCGCCTTCCGGGATCGTCTTGGCCCCATAACGGAGGAGTTTCCCCTTCTCGAGGATCTTTGAGATCAGCGGGTGCTTCTTATAAAGCTGAAGCGCCGCGTGAGAATCAAAATGGGGATCTTTATAATCAAGCCCCGCGGCGATCCCGACCACGACCTGCCGCCCGTTCAATCCGTAAACAAAACCGCCGCCGAAGTGGTTGAATGAAAAAGGAAAACCCAACGAGTGCATGATCCTTCCGGCCTCAAACCTTCCTTCGGGAAGGTCCCAGAGCTCCTTGACGCCCGT
>CAZGCC010000175.1:0-2796 GCA_964524195.1 uncultured bacterium
GCCGCGGAGAGTTTCCGTGCCGCGCAGAACCCTCCGACCTATCCTTTGACGATCGGGGCGTTGACCACCGCGACCCCGGCTTATCTGGATGCGTCGTGGGCGGTTGCAGGGGCAGTGAAGCATGGCTACACCTTTGCCTTGAACGCTACGGCGAACACCTACGCGTTGCTCGCAACGCCGTCCGTCGTCGGTTCGACAGGCACGAACCTGTATTGCATCGACCAGACCGGCGTGATCGTAAGCAACGCGGCGGGTGTGACGGGTCCTGCGACTGGTTGCGCCGGAGGTACGGCGATCACCGGGTAGTAGAAGGAACGATACGAAGTGTTTTGAACCCACCCTGCTTTCAAAAGCAGGGTGGGTTTTTTTTACCCTTTTTTTTTTGAACCGTTTCTGTTAAGGTCTCCGCATGATCATGGGTCTCGACGAGCTTAAAAAATTAGGATCAGGCTTTGCCTCTTTTCTGTGCGGGTTTCCCGTGAAAATGTCACCCCAAAAAGCGGCTGCCTCATGGGTGACCGCGTGCGATCTGGGCCGCGAACGGACCGTGCTTCTGGAGCTGGAGAAGCGCGCCGATCATGTTTTTATCCGCAAACTGGATATCCTCAAGAACACCTTCCGCGATCAAAGCCCGGCGCTGGTCCTGAAGCCTTTTCTCGACGGAAAAAAATTCTCAAAAGAAGGGATCCGCACGGCGCTCAAAGGCCACGGGGTCGTGATCCGCTTTATCCGCTTTCCCAAAATGAAGATCGAAGAGCTCCGCAGCGCCATGAAATACGAGGTGGAACAGTACATTCCTTTTGAGCTAAAAGATGTCGCTCTGGATTTCGATGTGGTGGAAGAAAGCCTGAGGACTGACGACGGCGAGAAAATGGAAGTGATGCTTGCGGTCATCAAACGGCCCGAACTTGATTCCATGCTTGAGATCTTCCGGAACCTGGAATGCCGCCTTTCCGTGGTTGATATCAATATCCTCTCGGCGATGACGGCGCTGGAGTATTTCCATCCCTCGGATTTTTCGGGCCATGCCGGTCTGCTGGACCTGGGGGGCGAGATCTCGACCCTCGGGATCGTCCGGGACGGGAAACCCCGCTTTATCCGCGATCTTTCCTACGGGATGCTGGACCTTTACAAGCGGCTTAAAACCCGTTCCAATCTGTCTGAAGAGAGGATCGAAAAGATCTTTGAGGGGCAAGAAGCCTGCTTGCCGGAAGAGACGCGGGCTATCTCCGAAAGCCTCGAGGGGTTGATCGGGGACCTGCGTGTTTCGCTGGATTATTATCACGATCAGGCCGGACAATCCAAGCCGCTTGCGAAGCTTTTTCTGATCGGTGGCGTATCCCACCCCGCGGTTTTGAAAGCCTTGAGTGAGGGACTTCATATCCCCGTGTCGAACATCGAAGTTCTTGCCAAGATCCAATGTGCTCCGGAAGTCGACCCGGTGCTCCTGAAGATGAACGAATCTCTTTTGCCTGTGGCGCTCGGCCTGGGGCTTCGCCAAGAATGATCAAGATCAATCTGCTGCCTCAGGAACTCCGGAAAAGCAAGAAGGCCCCGTCGCGGTTTCCTTACATCCCTTTGGCGATCCTCGTCGGCACGCTCTTTTTGCTTCTGACCTTCTTTTTCTACGGTGATTTCCTAAAAGGCCGTTCGGCCTACAGGATCGTTCAAAAGGAATGGGCGGTTTTGAGCCCCCTGATGGGACAGCTGAAGGCTCTGGAAAACAAGATCGAGATCGAAATGCGGGGCGAAAATGATTTTCTTCAAAAAAATGTGCTCAACGCGGATTCAATGACCCGGATCCTCTCCTGGGTGAACGAGTACCTTCCTTCCAAAGGCTGGCTCACAGAGCTGAAGGCCGAACGGGAAGGAGAAGGCTGCCGGTTGATGCTGAGGGGAGTGGTATTGCCGGCCCGGACCCAGACTGGCATCGAGCAGATCGAGGAATTTTTGCAAAAGCTCAAAACGAAACTGCCGCCTCAAACGGCGGTGGTGCTTACAACCTCCAAAGAGATCAAAGAGAAAATTTCCGGGACCGCTTTTACCGCCAATCTGGAATGGGGAGTGCCGAAAAAGCCATGAAACCGATCAAGCAATGGACCCTCGCCGGCATTTTAGAATTCGCCAAAGGTGTCGATACAAAAACCTGGGTGATGATCCTTGCGGGAGCGCTCGCATTTTTTCTGATCTTTGTTTTTCTGGTCATCCCGGCCTGGATCGAGCGGCCCATGTTCCGCCACCAGGTCCAGAGCATGGAAGCCCAGATCCGTCAGGTAAAGTCGCTGGATCAGAAGCGGGCTTTGTGGGAAGAGAACCAAAAGGTTTTTGGGGATCTGATCGCGGGAACGCAGTCCCGGCTTTTTGCCGCGGATGAAATGGGCTCGCTGCTCGGGCAGGTCTCGAAAATGGCCCAGGAGGCGCGCGTGGATGTGCTGGCCGCAAAACCCATGACCGAGAAAACGGTTTTTCCGGCGCCATATCATTTGAAATATCAGCCCGCCGGATATGAATTCACGGTGCAGGGGGGCTATCATGATCTCGGAAGATTCGCAAGCCGCCTTGAAAATTCGGACAAGCTTTTGAGGATCCAGAGCATTCAGATCGTGCCCACGGAGAAGACGCCGGACCGGCACATCGCGCAATTGAGGGTCTGGGCGATCCTGTCGGCTCCGTCCCTCGCGGGCTCAACCACGGCAGCGGGAACAGCTCATGCTCAAAAATAGAATGATCGCGCGGTTAAGCTTCGGGTTGGCGATCTTGACCCTTGCGGCAACTTCCGTGAGCGCGGAGGAGATC
>CAZGCC010000176.1:0-2785 GCA_964524195.1 uncultured bacterium
TTGATGATGCGGTTCGAGATGCGCCCCAAAAGATCGGGAGGTAGTTTAGCCCAATCCGCGGTCATGCCATCCTGGGAGGTCACGGCGCGCACGGCAACCGCGTTCTCGTAAGTCCGCTCATCTCCCATGACGCCGACGCTCTGGATCGGCAGCAGCACCGCGAACGACTGCCAGACCTTGTCGTAATAACCGGCTTTTTTGATCTCATCGATCACGATCCAATCCGCCTTACGAAGCAGGTCGCAGCGGTCTTTACGGACTTCTCCGAGAATGCGCACAGCAAGTCCGGCTGGCGGCCAACGATTTCTTTATCGATCCCCAGCGCGTAACCGACCGCGCGGACCTCATCCTTGAAAAGCTCCTTGAGCGGCTCCACCAGCTTGAATTTCATGTCCTTCGGAAGCCCGCCGACATTGTGATGGCTTTTGATCATGCTGGTCGGTCCGCCGTAATAAGACACGGATTCGATCACATCGGGATAAAGCGTTCCCTGGGCAAGGAACGGCACTTTTCCGAGGCGGTTGGCCTCTTTTTGAAAAACATCGATAAAGGTCTTTCCGATGATCTTGCGCTTTTTTTCGGGATCGATCACTTTCTTAAGCCGGTCAAGGAAGATCTTCTCTCCCGCCACCACTTTGAGGTTCATCTTGAAATGACCCCGGAATGTTTTTTCAACCTTTTCCGCTTCTTTATAGCGCAAAAGTCCGTTATCGACAAAAATGCAGTTCAGTTTTTTGCCGATGGCCTTGTGTAGCAGGACGGCCGCAACCGAGGAATCCACGCCTCCGGAAAGACCGAGTACCACACGGTCGTTACCGACCTGCTGGCGGATCTTCTGGATGCTTTCCTTGATGAAAGATTTCGGCGTCCAGTGCTGGCGGCAGCCGCAAACACCCGCCAGGAAATTCCTGAGGATCCTGGAACCGTGTTCAGTGTGCACCACCTCGGCATGGAACTGGATGGCATAGATCTTCCGTTTGGGATCCCCCATCGCGGCAAAGGGAGCGTTCTCAGTGTAGGCCAACCGCTCGAACCCTTCAGGGATCTTGTCGAGCTTGTCCCCATGGCTCATCCAACAGCTGAGCGTTTTGGGGATTCCTTTAAAAAGAGGGCTTTCCCTCTTGGAAATGTGGAGTTTTGAAAAACCGTACTCGCGTTTTTTGGATTTATGGACCCGGCCGCCGAGCTTGTGGGAAAGAAGCTGCATGCCGTAGCAGATCCCGAGAATGGGAATGCCGCAATAGAAAAAACGGCGGTCCGGGATCGGCGCGCCTTTGCCATAAACATTGGCCGGAGAACCCGAAAAGATGATCCCGCTCGGTTTCTCGGCCATCACCTTTTCAAACGGCACGCTGAACGGATAGACTTTGGAGAAAACCTTGTTCTCGCGCACGCGGCGGGCAATAAGCTGCGTGTACTGCGACCCAAAATCCAGAACGATAATATTTTGTTCCATTTTGTCTCTACTTTCTTATCATGCGTTGTCATTCCCGCATGCTTTAAGCGGGAATCCAGCTACAGATCCCCGACACAAACATTCGGGGATGAAATTCCCGCCGATGACTTATGTTTCATAAGTCATGCGGGAATTTCATTTGCACATCCCAAGTTTTTGCGCGGTCTGGAAAAGTTTTCCTTCGGTCTTGATGGCCGGCGCGATCACGATCTCGGTGAGCTGCATCTCGCGGATATTCGCGGCACCGACATTCCCCATCGAAGTACGAAGCGCTCCGACAAGGTTCTGTGTCCCGTCATCAAGCCGCGCGGGGCCATAAAGAATTTCCTCAAGCGATCCGGTCGTCCCGACATGGATCCTCGTGCCGCGCGGCAGATTCGCGTGCGGCGTTGCCATACCCCAGTGAAAACCACGGCCGGGAGCTTCCTTGGTCCTGGCAAAAGCTGAACCCACCATGACGCCATCAGCGCCGCTTGCGATGGATTTGCAGATATCGCCGCCGGTCGACATGCCGCCGTCCGCGATGATCGAAACATATTTCCCGGTCTTTTTGTGATAGAACTCGCGGGCTGCCGCGCAATCCGCGATCGCGGTCACCTGCGGCACGCCGATGCCCAACACTCCCCGCGTGGTACAGGCCGAGCCTGGCCCGATGCCAACAAGAAGTCCCGCGCAACCGGTCTCCGCAAGTTCCAACGCGACCTTGTAGGTCACGCAGTTGCCGAGGATCACGGGGATCTTTGTTTTTTTGCAAAGTTTTTTGAAATCCACGACTTGATAAGCCTTCGCGATATGGCGGACCGTCGTCACGGTGGACTGTACGACCAGGATATCGGCGCCCGCTTCTTCCACGATCTTGCCGAACCGTTCGGCCCGTTGCGGGATCGCGCTCACGGCGCAAAGAACTTTTGCTTTTTTGATCTCGTGGACCCGCTTGGCGATCAATTTTTCGCTGATGGGTTTCACATAAAGTTTCTGGACCAGCTGCGTGGCTTTTTCCGGGGTCGATTTGGAGATCTCATCCAGGATCGTTTCATAATCGTCGTAGCGGGTGTAGATCCCTTCGAGATTGAGCACGGCAAGACCGCCGAGCTTTCCCATGGCGATCGCGAATTTCGGGTCCACCACGCCATCCATCGCCGACGCCAAGAACGGGATCGGAAGCGTCATCTTCCCCAGAGGCATTGTAATATCGACTTCATCGGGGTTGATCGTCACATCGCCCGGCACCAGGGCGATCTCATCAAATCCATAGGCGCGCCGTGCTTTGCGGTCTTTTCCGATAAAAACTGACATGGTATTCCTCCTTAAATGATGGTGAGGGTAGAA
>CAZGCC010000177.1:0-2743 GCA_964524195.1 uncultured bacterium
TTGATGTTGTTCGTTCTCTTGTGGACTCAGGAATGTATTCCGCGGAGGATTTGTTTGGCGAGCCAGAGATTCTGAGCCTTGCGCTTCAAAACGAATTGGGTGTGAGCCAGGATATTGCCGAAAAAGTGGCAGCTGCTTTCCGGGAAGCCCAGAAAAAACAAAATCTCAGCGGACGAGAAGAGGGAGGGGCAGGAGCCCGTAGTGAAATGAGGCTGTCTTCCGCTACGCATGACGCCGGCGCTTGGGTCACGGCAGCTTTGGCTGTTCCTGTTATGGCTTTCTTGATGACGCTCTTTCCGACACTTGAAAGAGTCGCATGGGCAGCGATTCCAACGCTTGGGGTTATTATTGCCGGGGCTGTGATTTTTGATGCAGTCCAGAGAGGGCGCTCCGAGATCCGTTCGGTGACGCAGATGCCGTTGGCGCGGTCTGAACTCAGGACGATTTCTTCCCGTTCCGGGGTGCTATTCCTGGGGCAAGTTTGGGAGCCAACGGTGGCTCGGGATGTGATCGGCAGGATGCTGCAAATGTTGTCCAGTCCTGCTTTGGCGCTTGGTCGCGGGGAGGGTACAAAGTTTTTCGAAGGGAAGGATGGCTTGCTTCCTTCGGGAATGGCAAAATCGAAAGATTTTCTAACTGTGGTCATAGCCATGTTGCAAGTCGTTCCAGGCTTCAGAGTTGCAAGAACACTCCCTGCCAGGGCGGCACTTCTTGGTGAAGAAGATCCGGAGTATATAGCGACTGTGTCCATGAGGCCTACGGCCTGGACTCGCTTGGCTGCTCTTTTTTCTCCGGGGGTCATGGAGCAGAAGCGAGCTCAAATGGTTGCATGGTTAAACCGGCAGCAACAGGAGCTAAACAACTCTATGGAAGCAGCGCTTCCAGTCCTTCCACTGCGTCCTGAAGAGTTGAGTGATACGGATGAAGATGAAATTACGGACATCACAGACCCTGAACGACTTGTGATGCGAAATTTCAGGGATCCAGCCACCTATATCGTGATCGATAATCCCGTTGAGGGCCAGGATGTTACGCGTTCTTGGTTGCCGGAGACATTTCCCTCATATCGCGATGCGCTTGCTGCCGCGTCCGAGGTGCTCAAACTCGGTGTTTCGCTTGAGGGCGTAAGAGTCAATGAGGCGATCAAGCCTGTGATGCCGTTGAGGCTGTCCCTTGCTCCGGGATCTGTGGCTGGGGGAGTAACTCTAGAGATAAGAACCATTGAAGGCACAAAGGACGCTATCCGGATCAAGATGCAAGATGGCACAGGGGCTCCCTTGTCGTCCGAGAAAGTTCTTAGCCGAGGCTCTTCGGTGACTGTGGGAAGGAGCTCCTCGAGTGATATCAAACTTCCCGGAATAAAGGCGCTTTCACGAACGCATTTAACGATCACATTTGATTCTGATGGGATCCGGGTGCTGGATGGTTCCGTCGGGGAAGATGGGGCTCGGCAGCCATCAAGCTTTGGCACAGAGTTGATCCGTTCGGAGATCAGGAGTGCGAGCCTTGTTATGTCGGTCACGGCAGGGGCGTTGTTGGCAACGGCGGCCCTCGGGGCGACAGTCAGGCCTCGTCTTGATATTCTGGGACCCGGAAAGCTCTCGATAGGGGCTCCTTGGCAGGGGAGGTACAGGATTGAAAGCGCGGATCGTCTGGATGGGTCTTGGCAAACAACAGGGGCTATCGATGTAGCTGCTCCGGCAATCACCTCCTGGACGGATTCTTCTCCGGATGCCGAGGCGGGATTTTACCGCGTCGCTTTTGAGGCGTTGCCTCTCCCAGCGGGGTGGGTTCGCAACGGATCCAATCCTAATTTTGCGTCGCAACTTATTACAACAGTTACAGCGCTTCCTTCAGGAAAGGTCAGGCTTGATAAGAGTTACTATCTTCGTGATCTCCGCTCTGGGCGGGATGTCTTGCTTTCCTCATGGTCCCATGAAGGCTCATACGGCGGCTATATTTTGGACTCTTATGTTGATCCTGCGGGTAAGGCGATGATTTATCACAAGGTCGGGGATATTGGCTATGGCTGGACACAAACGATCTATGCTCAAAGCTTGACCAATCCATCCGTTTCCACAAATATCAGTAATGCCGCCATAAGGGGCATGGATTTTTCTGGAAATTTTGCCATCATCACGACCGATGGGAGCGTCTTGTCGCTTAATTTAGATACGCTTGAGGTTGCGCTCGCTCCCGAAGCAGCATACCTCATTGCGAGAAGCGGTCTGGAATCAATGAAGCGGTTCATTACAGAGTATCTGGATTATCGTGGTTATGTTGTGTCCAATCAGGGGTGGCTTAACGGTTTTGCTCCTTATTATTCAGCGCCGGATCATGGGGAAAGACCTTTTTCAGAGTTTCAATCTGAAATGGACCAAGTGATCCGGGATGGTGTTTTTGTTGCCCCTCGCTCCGAGGTGAGGGATCTTCAGGCTCTGATGTCTGCGATTAGCGCGGTTACGGACTGGACAATGCAAGGTGAAGAGCTTTTTGTAACTGGTGAAGGAATGGTTGATGGAGTCAGAAATAGGCTCGCCATTTTTGATCGCGCCTCTGATATGCTGATCAAATGGACGATCGGTGACTTGACGAGAGAGATCACCTTTTCTGATTTGGCATCCATAAAGGCCATTCGCGATGCTGTGTCGGGATTTGTTTTTCCGGAGGAAAAGTCTGTGGTGAAAGAGCGTCTTGCGTTTGAGGAAAAAGTGATTCAAAATTTACCTGCTGACCTTGTGAG
>CAZGCC010000178.1:0-2720 GCA_964524195.1 uncultured bacterium
ACAGAACAGTGACAATGTCGAGATTGGTAACTTTTCGGAGATTATCCAGGAAGATAATATCGGGAACGCGGGCAACAGCAACCTTGAGCGTCTGCCCTTTCCTCTCCAGGGGCAGCACCAGATGAGCCAGGGCAAATTCCTGGGGGATACATTCTTTGAGGCGCTGGTCCGTGCGCGGCTGAAGCTGATCGACCCCTAGGAACGAAACACCCAGTTGTTCAGAAAGAACCATGCGAAGCTGGGACTCTTCCAGGAACCCCATCCTGATAAGGACTTGCCCAAGAGGCTCTTTGGAATTCTTTTTTTCGCTCAAAGCCTCAGCCAACTGCGCACGACTGATAGCCCCCCTCTCAACGAGCAACTCCCCCAAAAGCGTATTGATTCGCGCCATCGCTTTCCTGTGTCCCTATGGTTTCGTTTTAGCTGGAACGGCGGCAGTCTGCTGATCCAGAGTATCCAGAGTGGTGTCGATCAGCTTCTTGCGTACATTGAAATAGCTGTCGTAATCCATATCTTTCTCAGGTCCGTCCTTCATCTCCTTGTACCACTGCTTCTGTTTCACATTCCCAAAAAAAGGAACTTTCCGGTTTCCGTTGGACTGATTACTGAAAAGCATCCCCCCCAAGGCGATCGTCTGGGCATCATTGACCATCATCGTCGTCCGGGCTGTACGGACCGTCGGATCTCCTGTAGCTCCTGCGTTAGCCGCAGTCACTGTAATAGCGGATTCATCCACAGTCGCAAATGTTGGCTCCACGGTCATTGTGACCTTGCCCCCGGTGTTGATAAGAGGCGTCACCCGAAGAATCGTCCCAATCTCCGATCGTTCAATATTTTGGGTCTGGGTAGATCCTCCGCTACTATCAGTTATACTCGTTCCAATCGCGGCATTCGTTGCGATCTTGATAAGCGCGGGATGATTGTCCAGCACCAGGATCTTGGGCTTGGCCAGGATCTTCAGCTTGGAAGCGCTTTCCAAAGCGCTGATCTGGATCTGAAAACTTGTAAAATCCCGAATCCCTGGCTCAGTAATGGTGCCGGTGTTTTTGGTAAAATTGAACTGCTGGGCTATGTTTTGAAAAAAGTCCTGGCCTGCCCCAAAAGGATTGGAACTTCGGCTACTCCCTGTTTCAAACGGGAAATTGGTCTCGGAGATCCCACCAGTGATCGTCCCAAAGCTTCCATTAGTATCCCCCCATGTGACGCCAAGATCTCTTGAAAGATCCTCAAATGTTTCCACGAGAAGAACATTGATCAGAACCTGATCAAGCGGACGGTCCAGCTGGGTGATCGCGCCCTCAACCATCTTGAGGCGATCTTCCACATCCGTCACGATCAAACTGTTAGAACGGTCGTCAACAGAGACCTTCCCTCTTTCGGAAAGGATATTCTCGACAACCTTTACGACAGCCGAATCTTCGAGGTCCCCGGCGTCATCATCTTGCTGAAGAGTTACAAGCCCCCCGCCCGCCGAACCGGAAGAAGAACCGCTGCTTGAGGAACTCGAATCCGTTGAAATCTCTCTCAGCTTATTAACTCTTACATAATAAAGCTTGAAAACTCTTGTAAAAAGCCGGGGCTTGTCCACAGAATCCGAACCGGCCCGGAAAAGATAAATGTTCCTCCCAGGAAGAAACTCATAAGTAACATTACATCCGTTGGCAAGCGACTCCAGGACATCCTCCAGGTCCACATTATCCAGCGTCATGTTTACCTGACGGTCCGCAACCTCTCTTCCTGCGACAAAATTAATACCGCTCAGGTTTGAAAGAACATTTAACGCATTAATAAGCGTCGCTGCTTTAAAATCGAGATAATACTTCCCGCTCTCAGCCCTTTCAGCCTTCAGATCTAAGGCCACGGCGGCTGGGGGAACAGTCGCGCTTCCCGGGCCCGCGGATGGAGCGCCCGGAGAGATGGCATCAACAGGCCAAGCGGCCGAAGAATCCTGAGCTTGGGCGGGAAAACACGCGAACAAAAACATGCAGAAAGCAAAAAATACAACCTCGCAAGATCTTTGTATGGTTTTTCTCATGATGAAAGCTGCTCCCTTCTCAGAAAATAACGCGTTTTTTGATTAAACCAGCGGAGAAGCTCCGGCGGCTTTTTTTATCTTTTCTCTCTCTCTGGATTTCTTGAGTTCTGCATCCGGAAATAATGTGGATGTCACAATCCCTCCATTAACCAGAATATCGACCTCATGACGCCGCACCTCAAGTAATTTTACGCCACTCTTTTCTTCCCCAACCAAAAAGATTTCTCCGCCAATCACCGCATAAGCATCTTTGCTGCCAAACCCGATCCCCTGCAAATCAACCTTGATCGTCGGCGCACCCACTGTATCACCCGCTATGTCCGCAGGAACTCCCTGATCGATCGGGCTCCCGAATGGATCCCTGACCTCCTCCTGCGCCATCTGGACAGCACTGTCTATGCCGGCTGTTGCCGGCACATATTCGGAACCTACATCCTGTATTACGGGAGGATTTCCATCCGGGAGTTCTTCTCCATAAAGAAAAGACGCCGCACAAAAAAACACCGCAAAAAACGTCATGAGAAAATACGGCATCTTCCAAGCCATCGTATCACTTGCTCCGTTGTTTTAAAAATGTCCCCAAACCAACCTGCATCTGTAAAGGATACTTTTCTTCCCCGGGACGCAAAGAGGCCTGACGCAGAAGAGATACATTCGTCGCCTTTAGACCAACTTCCGCCTTTTC
>CAZGCC010000179.1:0-2710 GCA_964524195.1 uncultured bacterium
TCCGGGAGTAGCAGGTGGCGAAGATCTTTTTTCGGATTTGCTCGGGGTTGTTGTTCCTCCTTGCGATGAGACCCATTGGTCCTACAGCACCGATCTTGCTGGTGGTGCAACAGCCTCTAGGAAGGCTCGAAGCGGAGAGACCGTATCCGCCAATGGTACTCTCAAGCTTGGTGTTAATGGAACCTGGGAAGGGACTGGCGATTATGAAAAAGGAAAGCAACACTCTCCGTTTTGAGACCCCGGGCTTGCTCCTTACGAGATCTTAGAAAAAAAGTCTTTTCCTCAAGAATTAGTTTTATTTACCGATGTTGTGCGATTGCTTGTCCCCCAGGCATAGAGATTAGCCAAGGGAAGATTTAAACCCAAAAGCGAAACAGGCTACAAACAAGTAACCAGATGTAAAAGCTTCCCGCCATGATCCCCGGACAGAATCCATCAGTTTCCTCGAGGCAATCGATGTTTTCTTGTTTCTCCTTATCCGTCAACCACTTAAAACATTCCCTCTACGGTTGATACAAAACAACCCGAAAGGACCCTATTAGAGGCTAGTTAATGCTATAAATGATAGTTTTTGCTAGCATTTATGAAAATAAGTTCGCTTTAATTTTTGATGTTTTGGTTTTTGGGTGGTATTATTTAGATAGGGAGAGAGGGACTAATTTATTTTTGATGAACGAATCAAAAAAGAAGGGGAGGGGCAGGTTGTTTGGCCAGAGAGGCTTGACGCTTTTTGAGACCATTTTGACAATGGTCATACTGGCGATTTTGGCGTCTCTGACAATGCCAAATCTTATGAAAGGGGTTGAGCAGAAGCGCGCTGACAGTGCCATCGAGACTCTCAGGACCATTTCTCACTGTATCCGTCTCTATAAACTGGAGCATGATCTTACGGATCTTCCCGCGACTGGAATAAAATTAGGGGCGCTGGACACGGAAGATGCAAGCGGTATCACGGGGAACGGGTGCATGGACAGGAACCAGTTCGAAGGGACTTTTTCTTTTCCCGAGAGAAGTTCTACAGTTCTGGGCGCGACTGTTTTGACGGCCAGCGATATTAGAGGAAGCGGCAGAACTGTTTGTTTGACCCCCGCGGGGACATTAGCCCGCAACGGGACGATCTATGATGTTATTTCCGGGGACTGTACCGCCGGGAATGCATTTCGAACGATTAAAGAATAGGGCTCAAGGGGGAGTCTGGGTTATGAAGATGTTGTTAAGGATGGGAAGACGGAAGCGGGACATAACAGGCGGAAGAGGGTTTACGCTTGTGGAGACGGTGATCGGATTATTGCTGATCACCGCGATCGCGACGGGGGTGCTCTCGGTCGTATTGTACGCCCAGCGTGCTTCGGTTTCTGGCGAGGACAGGCTTGCGGCGATGCTGGCCCTTGAAACGAAATTTATTGGTTTTAAGAACAAGACAGACAATTCTTTCAATGTTTCACAAGCAGAATTCAGCGACCCCACTTCTCTGGGTTGTTCCAGCACAATAGGAAGCGAATGCCCTGATTGTCCTCAGTATGGGCAGATTTCAAACCATGAATTTAAAAGAACCCGTTGTTTTTACTATAAAGTCAAAGGGCTTGATACTTCGTTGGGGATGCCCACAAGTTTGAAAAAAGTGAGCGGGGAAGTTTATTGGGAGGACATGAGCGGCTTCAAACGGTCCGTAGCGCTTGAGACCGTGATGACAGTTTCCTAGCATAAGACGCTTTCGCCTGGAAACGGGCGGAAAGGAAAAGACGGGATTATGGAAAGAAAGGAACGAGGGTTGACGCTTCTGGAAATGGTCGTGGCGATCACGCTGACCACTGTTCTTGCGGGCGCCGCAGCGGTCATGATGATCACCATGCAAAAGTCTTATTCTTACACGCGTTCCGGGAGTTCGTTCACTCAGCAGGCATCTCTTGCCCTTCAGATCATGGAAAGAGACTTGCGTTATGGGTTGCTCGAAACAAATGCGGGTTGTGGCGATGCTCTCGATGAGAAGTTCGCATCGCCCCTTTTTGAAACAGATAATTCAGCCATAAAAGTGATCACCCCGGATTCAGCGGTTATTGAATACCGTCGGGAAGCGTTCCCTTGTTCCTTGGATGGCAACGAAAGCTGCTACAGGATCCTCAGGACGAAGAAGCGTCCTGATGCCGCAGGCACAGGGTGTGAGGTGGTAGAGGCCGATCGCGAGGTCGCTCCGCCCGTTTTTACAGTGTGTAATTTCAAGCTTAGTGGCAGTGTGATCACGATTACACTCCGGGGTTTGCGCGAGAACCCTCTGGGGGTCAAGAGCGACACAAGAGAGATCGTGAAGACCATTCATTTGACAGACTTTAGCGAAGGAACGGCGTAGAACATGAGTAGTGAAGGGGGCGTCATGCGGAAACGGGTCTTGGCTGAGGATCGGAAAAGGAAAGCCGAACGGGGTTCGGCCATGGTCCTGGGGCTCGTTCTTTTGATAGCATCGATCGTAATGGCTTTGGGAGGATTTCTTGCTGTCAGCCGCAATCAGCGGATAGAGCAGCGCTCTCTGGACAGGATCGAGCAATACTGGTTTGCCGAGTCGGCGTTTGAAATGGCGACAGCCCTTCTCAATGATTTCATCAAAACGAATGTCAATCATCCGGAATATCTGGATGATCACACGCTATGCAGGGGAGGGCGCGGCAAAGATGGCCAATGCGATGATGCGGGCAGTCAGCACTCATCATCGCAT
>CAZGCC010000180.1:0-2681 GCA_964524195.1 uncultured bacterium
CCATTTGAAAATGCAAAGGTTAATGGGGCTAGTCCTGGCAACCTTTTAGGAAAAGAAAATAGAAGCCAGGGCAAGGGGATCGAACCCAAAACGCTCACAGCGCTTGAGAAGGGAAGGATCCGAAATCCATCGATCGCAACCCTGGAGGCTCTCGCCGAGGGACTTGGGATGACGGTGAGCGATCTTTTCCGCCAGGCCGAGTTTGACCGGCGCGACTATTTCTCTCTGGGCTCCCAGAAAGGTCTCTACAAGGTTGACCTGCCGGCCCAGGGGATCCAACTGATCTCTTTTACCCCGCTTCTTGAACGGCTTTTTTGCGGCAAGATGATCCTCGAGGGCCAGCGGCGGTTTGATGAAAAACTTTTTGCCAGCCAAGGGGCCTTTTTCATCATGACCCTGATCGGGCAGGTCGAGGGAGAGGTTGAGGGGCGCAAAGTGGTCCTCAAGGAAGGCGACAATCTCTATTTCTACGGCGGGATGAAATTTCACATCGTGAATACGCTCCAGCGCCATTCCACGCTGCTCTTGGTCTCAGCGCCGTCACTTTTGAAGGCTCAGGGAGCCTCCCGGTAGTAGCTTTTTCAAGAGATAAATCCGGGGTGGAGCGGGCCCAGCCGCAAAGCTTATTTCGTTAATGAAAAGCGCTTCCTGCCGATAAAAGAAGTATTATAGATTTTGTCTTTAGCCATGGTAAAATACGGTCAAATAAAAACTTATGAAAAAAGCTATTTTCTCTGTTTTCGTAATTGTCGCGGGGCTATTCTTGTGTCTGACCCCTGCTTGGGCCCAAGCCTCCGAAGGTCCCGTTCCGGCTCCCGGAATTAGCGCGAGTTCCGAAGATTTTTCTTTCCCCAAGCCCGGTCTGAGCAGCCAGTCCGTTTTTGCGGAAAGCGCTCCGCTCTCTTCCCTAAGCGATCTGGCGAAGCCGGTAGTCGAGCAACCCACAGTCCCGGAAGTATCGGAAGCCGAATACCAGGCTTCGCGTGAGGAAGCGCTCAACGCGAGTATTGAGATCCAGGAACCGGCGCCCGCACAAAATCTGGATAAACAGGAAAAAGCCGAAGATAAGGCCCGCACGCAAGCTCTCGAAAAGGCTGTCGCACAGCAGGTAGACGCGATGCGCGCCGAGCGCATGCAGGAAATGCCTTATCTGGACCGGGTTTATATTCGCACCAGCATCACCCCGCTCAAAATGCTGCAAAAAGACGAATTCTTGAGCGGCGGGCCGAAGGATCTTAAGGATCTCATTCGTCGTGCCATGTCGGTGCATACCCAGGCCAAGGCCGCGCATTCGAATATCGCGCTTTACAATCGTCGCGTGCTTCTTGCGTTCCGGAAACTTTTCCCAGAGGCATCGTTTAATTTCAATCATCGGGAGGGCGTTCTCCAGGATTCTCCGTTCGCGGGAAAAGACTGGCACATGACGCTCCGTCAGCCGATCTTCAGCGGAGGCGTTCTCTGGAACACTTTTCTTCAGGAGAGAGCAAGCCTGGAGGCCGCGAAAAAACAATATGACAAAACCCTCGGGGAACTTGTATTTGACCTTTCCCGGGCTTACTTTGAATATCAGCGCACTCTGCAGACCGCCGACGAGCATCAAGTGGTTGTCGATAAAATGAAGCGCTTTTCGGAAATGTCGGATGAAAAATTCAGGGAAAGTTTGATCTCCGAGATCGAGCATCTGAATGTCCAGTCGCTTTACAGCCAGATGCAGTTCGATCTGGAATCCGCGAATCAGGAGCTTGAGATCGCGAAGCTGGATATGCAAAAATATCTGGATCTTTCCGTTCACGACCAGGTGCAGCTTGCCAAGGTGTATGATCTGGAGGATGTCGTGGAGGGGCAGGCCGTCCCCGCGGGGGGCGTTCCCGGATCGAAGGGGATGCCGGATGTCTTTAAAGGCGAAGAAAAAGCGCCCGACATGACAAAGCTGATAGATCTTTCCTATAAGCATCGCCCGGAACTCCAGATCGAAGCCGCAAAACTCCAGGCCACACGTCTTGGCGAAAGGATCCGTTGGGGGGAGTTTCTTCCCAAGGCCTACCTGACCTATCAATTCGGCGCGTTGGGGGAAGCCTATCTCAACGCATCTGAAGGTGATGTGGGGCCTTATTACAAAAATGATCCGATCTTGAAGAAAGAATGGCAGCTTATGCTGGAGCTGAACTGGAATGTCGGAGGCAACAAGGTTAGTTACACCTTTGATCGCGACAAAAAAGCGCCTTCAGTAACCCAATATTTGGGAACTGATGGCAATATGACGCGCAAGAACGGGTTCACCTTCGGCGTGCTCGACGGGTTGGATGCCTTTGTGAATGTGAAGCAGGCGGAGGTTGATAAGCTGAATCAGGTGGTGGAGCTCGAGAAGGCGGAAAAACAGGTGCTCCAGGATGTGAAGCAGGCCTATTATGATTATCAGAAATCCGTGATCCAGGTGAATTCCACGGTCAAACGGTTGGAATACCGCAAGCGGCTGCGCGATTTCGCGGAGCATCGCCTTAGCAAAAAAGAGATCGAACTTTCCGAATACCTTCAGGCCGAGTCGGATCTTGTGCGCGAAAGAGCGGAGCTTCATAAAGCCCTCAAGGATTATTTTTCCGCGAAAGCGGCGCTGAACCACGCGGTAGGGATCCAGGATTTTCTGAATGTAGGAACGCCGCAGACAAAATAGACGAACCTTT
>CAZGCC010000181.1:0-2663 GCA_964524195.1 uncultured bacterium
CCGAGGGGAATGCGGGAGTAGCTACCCAACACAGTCGCTACAGGTCGCCTAACCACAGGTAAAAAATGCCCTACAGAGCAGACACAGACACGGAGATGGAGATACCGACCGGGAAGCAATCCACATCCCAGGAATCCGCCGAGATCCTGAAGCGGAACAGGATGGGGAACATGCACCGCCAGCACATCTACACCGCGATCTGCCGCAACGGTGGGATGACCTGCGACGAGATCGAAGTCGCGCTTAACCTCCGGCACCAGACCGCCTCATGCTTCGTTCGCTTTTTAACCCAGGATAATTTTTTAAGTCCCCGGATCAAACCGAACGGGGAGCCGGACCGCCGAAAGACAAGATCCGGCCGAAACGCGATCGTGTGGGAGCCGGTCCCGGCCGCGGACCGGGCAAGACAGAAGGAAGCGCAGTTATCGCTTTTTTAATTTTTTTTACTTTGAATGTAGGGGAACGGCTTAGCCAGGGGTAGGGAAAAACGGTATGAGTAACCCGCAGTTAGAGAACGGTTACACCAAGATCGCCAACGAGATCTTGGACAACCTGGCGAAAATTAGGATCCCAGGGGAGGCAAGGCAAATGCTTGATTTGATCATCAGAAAAACTTATGGGTTTAATAAAAAATCGGATGGCCTCGCAACCTCACAAATCATGAACGGCACCGGACTAGGAAGGCGAGGCGTAGAGAGAGCAAGAGCGATCCTAAGAAGGATGAACCTTATAAGTACCGACAAAAAAGACGGTACTTATTACCTAACCTACACATTCAACAAGAGATACAAAACATGGATAAGTACCGACAAAAAAGACGGTACCGACAAAAACAGGGGCAAGGTACCGACAAAAACAGGGGCTGGGGTACCCCCTAAAACGGTGAATACAAAAGAAAGTAATACAAAAGAAATTATACAAAAAAAAGAAATTTTTGAAAAAACAGAAACCGACGGACGGAAAGCGTTCCAGGATCTCACTAGAAAACTCGCAAGAGGAAAGGCAATCACATGCTGACATCGCAAGAAGATCTGCTCGCACGAGCTGAAGATGCGGAACACAAAATGTCAAACCTTCTCAAGCTGATCGGAAACCCCGGTGTTTGCGGATCCGGAAGCCGGCCAGGATGCGGGGCCGGGATCTGGTGGATCCAGACAAAGGCGGGGAAAGCAATGCCGCTTAACAGCGACGGAACACCGCACTGGGCGACATGCCCGAACAGCCTTAATTTCAAACGAGAAAAAAACATAGAACGGAGGGGATGATGAACGACGCGGAGGCATACAAAAAACTATACGGGGACCTCGTGAAGGTGGTCCCGTTTTACCAGGAAAGATACCAAGAGGTGCCGGCATGAGCTCCAAAAGCACGCAGAAGAACAAACTGCAAATCATCAACGGAAAGCTGGTGATGAACAGCCTGAAATGGATCAAGCGGGACAAGTGGGCGAAAGCAAAAGCGTACAGGAAAAAGCAACGCGCCAGCCGGCGCATAAACCGACGGAGAAAAAAATGAAGCGAATCTACCTCGCAGGATCCTACAGCGCGGACAACATCATCGGGGTGCTCGACAACATCAGAAAAGGACAGAGAGCTGGAGCTGTGGCCATGATGCGTGGATACGCCGTGTTTTGCCCTTGGCTCGATTATCAGCTCCACTTCCACCTCCGCGAGGGCGAAACGATCCCAAAGAAAATCTATCAAGACAACTCAATGGCCTGGCTTGAGGTTTCAAACGAAGTGTGGGTTCTTCCAGGGTACGAGAACTCGAACGGCACAAAGCGCGAGATTGCGCGGGCCCGCGAGCTGAAGATCCCGGTGAAATACCTGGACGAGCCGACGCGCTCGAAAAAGTAGATTCAAACACCGACAACCGACGAAGGAGGAAGCAAACATGAAAGTGGCGAAGATAAACATCAGCAATATCCTGGGGATCGAGGAGCTCGAACTCACCCCTGGGCAGATCACCGAGATCACAGGCCGGAACGGCGCCGGCAAGACGAGCGTCCTGGAAGCGATCAAAGCGGCGCTCAAAGGCGGGCACGACGCGACCCTTCTCCGGAAGGGCGCGGAAGTGGGAGAGGTCGTCCTGGTGCTTGAAAACGGAATGCGAGTGATCAAGACCGTGACCGCGACCGAAAGTAACACGAAGGTCACGCATCCGGAGAACGGCAAGGTCTCGAAACCGATGCAGTTTATCGGCCAGCTCGCAGACGAGATTAGTCTGAACCCGATCAAGTTCCTCGAATGCAAGCCCGCGGACCGCGCCGATTTTCTCCTTGCGGCCATGCCCCTGGAAGCGAACACCGCCGAGATCGGGGAGATCATCGCCCCGGCGCTTGGCGGACAGAAGGTGAGCATTCCCTCCGGTCACGCATTGAAGTCTGTGGACGCGGTCTACGATCAGCTTTTTCAGCACCGCCAGGACATCAACCGAACGCTGAAGGAGAAGAAGGCAACGACAGAGCAACTGAGCGCGAGCATCCCGGAAGCGTTTGAAACGCATGGAGACTTGAAAAAACAAATAGAAAAAATGGAGTCGGAAAGAGATGAGAAAAGGGAGATTCTCAACTTCCGCCAAAGAGACCACGACTCAAAACTTGAGAAGGCAAATACAGAAGCGGAGAAGCAAGCCTCCAAAACCGTCTCAGAGGCGAACCAAGA
>CAZGCC010000182.1:0-2637 GCA_964524195.1 uncultured bacterium
ATCCAGGATTTTGACGATTTCCTTGAGAAGATCGCGCCCTACGATCTCAAGGGCTACCGCCATCACCGGACAGGCGAAGACAATGGCGATTCGCATGTTAAGAGGCAGCTTTTTGGCCGTGAGGTCGTGGTGGCCATCACGAAAGGCCGGCTCGATTTTGGAACTTGGGAGCGGATCTTTTACGCCGAGTTCGATGGCCGCCGCCGCAAGCGCGTGATCGTCAAGATCCTTGGCGAGTAGGATCCAATAGCGCTTATGTCCAACACCTATCGGGACAAACCCAGCAGGCGCCGGAAAAAAGTCCACGCCCCGCTTCCTCCGGGACCTGAGAAAAAAGAAGAACGAAAGATCTGGGTGGGCGATGAGGCCGTGATCGAAAAGCATTTTCTGCGCTTGACCCGTCTGCTTCGCGATGAAGAACGGGAAGAGCGAGACCGCTTCAAAACGGATTTTCTTGATCGCAAGCCCGAGGAACGGGAAAAACGGGGCAAGGCGCTCTTCCGTCTCGAGCTTCTGGAGACCCATTACAACCCTTCCGGACAAAAGCTCCTGTCGTTCGCGCTTGCCAACGGACGCCCCTTGCCGCGTTATTCTTTGAATCCTGGCGAGGTGGTGACGCTTTCCGGTTTCCAGACTCCTCCGGCGGAATGCCCGACCGGCGCTGTCTATGAAAAGGACCGCTTTCGAATTACGGTCGCCTTTAGCGGCAGGATCCCCGGGTGGGTCGAGAGCGAGAAAAGTTACCAGCTCAGTCAGGCGGAAAACCGGACCACCTACCAGCGCATGTATGAGGCGTTGCACAGCGTTCGTACTGCGGAACATTCCCGGATCGGGGTGCTTCGGGATATCAGTCTGGGTCTTAAAAAGCCTCGCCTGGGGGATCCCATTTCTTCTGGGAAACTCGAAGGCTTCGACCGTTCCTTGAATGAAGACCAAAAAAAAGCCGTGGCGATGGCCCTTGAGGCCGAAGACCTTCTCCTGATCCATGGGCCTCCCGGGACGGGGAAGACGAGAGTGTTGACCGAGATCATCCGGTTGGCCTCGGAAGCGGGACAAACGGTGCTCGTCTCGGCTCCGAGCAATGCCGCGTGCGATCATTTGGTGGAATGCCTTGTAAGAAAAAAAGTTCCCGTGACGCGATTGGGCCATCCGGCACGCATTACGGAACGGATCCGGGAGCATACCTTAAGCTATAAACTTGCAGCGCATCCTTATGCGAAGATGATCGACGCTCACGAAGCGCAGTTGGAGCAGTTCGCCCGCCAAAAGGAGCGACGGCAGGACCGACGCGTGATGAGCTGGGAAGAACGAAAGGCCATGCGTGAGGAGGTAAGCCGGCTTCGCGAGGATATCCGGGACCTTAAAACGCAGATCATAAAACAGGTCTGGAACGCGGCGGATGTCATTGTGGCCACGCACACGGTTTGCGGCGATCCGCTTATTCGCGCGAAGGCGTTTGATTGGGTGATCCTGGACGAAGCAACGCAGGGGGTGGAGCCCGCGACATGGATCCCGATCCTGCACGGGGGCAAAGTCATCTTGGCGGGGGATCATTGCCAGCTACCACCAACGGTTTTCCGCTCCCGGCCGGGCGAACGGGGTTTGGGATTTACGCTTTTTGAACGGCTCTACGAGATCCTGGATCAAAGGTCCAAGATCCGTTTGGAGAGACAATACAGGATGAATGAACGGATCATGGATTTCTCATCCCGCGAATTCTATGACGGCGCGCTTGTGGCCGACCCTTCGGTCATCACTCACGAGTTGAAAGATCTCTCTTTTGTGAAGACCGCCGGGCTCGACGGGACACCGGCTATTTTTCTGGATACGGCAGGCTTGGGTTATGAGGAAGAGATGGAAGAGGGGACTGAAAGCCGCCTGAACCCTCAGGAGGCCAAGCTCGTGGTCAACGAATTGAACCGGTTGCTTGAAGCCGGCGTGCCGCCCCGGGAGATCGCCATCATCAGCCCCTACAGCGCGCAGGTGAAGCTTTTGACGGGAATGATCCTGGGGGATAAGCCCCATTCTCTTTCAAAAGATTCAAAGGCTAATGGGACTAGTCCTGGCAACCTTTCATCAAAAAAAAATAAATGCCAGGACAAAAGCGATCCGGGCGCTTTGGCGGAACTTGAGATCGACAGTGTGGACGCATTCCAGGGCCGGGAAAAAGAAGCGGTAGTCGTTTCGATGGTTCGTTCGAACCGGGAAGGACAGCTTGGGTTTTTAACCGATACACGGCGTATGAATGTGGCCATGACCCGCGCCAAGCGGAAGCTCATCATGGTAGGTGATAGCGCGACGCTTTCGAACCATGCATTCTATGAAAACCTGCTTCGCTATATCGAATCGGTTGAGGGTTATCGCAGCGCGTGGGAATTCCGTTAAAGATTGGCGAGGCCATCTTTTTCGCCTATACTTGGCAGGTCAGGAATTAATTTTTTTGAAAAACAAATGAACAGAACCGTTTCAAAAAACGGATTTTTTCTAACGGAGGTGAATCCATGCAATGTCCGCTCGCCGGTCTTTGCCTTATGTCGCCGAAGTTCGTTCTCTTGGGTCTCGGAGGCCTGGGAGTCGCTTTGGGCGTTTTTTCGATCTTTTTGCCAAAGCGTTCGATCGAACTCTATCAGTGGATCA
>CAZGCC010000183.1:0-2625 GCA_964524195.1 uncultured bacterium
GGGTCCTGTTCTGGGCTTACCCCGTACATTGCGGTGAAATCCCGCATTGACAATTGTTGTCGCGCTGCGAACACTAATTTTTATCACTTTTACGATCTTGGATATATCCCCGGGACTGGCAACTATGCGGACAAGCATTATTACGCTTTGAGGAAGGGCCCTTATATTACTAGAACGGAAGAGAGAGAAAATATAGACGGAGGTCGCGTCGTGAATCTCCCCGGGCTGTTTTTCTGGAAGGGCAGTGACGGAGAGATTTATACCGAGTCCGGGAGCAGCGTATGTAGTATGAAAGTTTTTACTAACACGAATACTCCCGTGGAAGTTCCGGGATCAATGTGTGTCGGGAACAAGCTTAATTTTTATTTCGCAAGACCTCTCAACAAACTTCTGGGTGAGAGTTGGCCCGGATATTATCATGGATATTATTGGCCTCTTTATGTCCCAAGGTATGGAGGAGGGCTTGAGAATTTGATTAATCTGCAGGAGAATCTCGAGGGAAAGATGCTTATAACTTTCGGATCTTTAGTGAACATGTGGGAATCAGAGGAGCTCTGGAAAGCGACAGGTGAGAAGGCCTACTATTCAGAGGACAAATCAGTTTATAAGGCTCCAAAGCGAAACTGGTTCTATAATTCAAGTCTGGCGGTCAATCAGCCCCCGGGGTCTCCGTCTCTTTATGGTCTTGAGCGCGGTCCTGTCAGGGAAGAGCCGCTGGATGAAACGGTTTCTCCGGAAGACGAAGAAGATTCTGATTCATAAATTCCTTCCGGGCGTCTTCCGTCTGGAAGACCCTTCTGGATCTTCAGGTTCCGGAAATGATGCGTTTAAGCATCTTCCATGACGGTTTTTGCTGATGTGTTTTTATTTTTTTCATGGAAAAGAGTTGCTGGATTCTGGTCCGAATTTTTCGGAGATCACGCATGGGAAAAAAGGTTTTGATCCTGGAAGCGGCAGAGGGATCCTGGACGCCCTTTCTCCGGGATTATTTCAGCGATGTGCCCGCAGTTGTGGTTTCGGCCGAGCCGCCTTCCCAGGCTCCGGCGCTTTTTGACAAACTCCTTCCGGATGTCCTTTTCGTCAAGCCCGCGTTTCTGAATAAAGCATTTCTTCAAAAGATCCGGGTCCGCAAACATACAGATCCGGCGTTTCGTGTTTACCTTCTCGGCGAAGATCCGGTCTTTGCCAAAGACCTTCTTTTTGATGCTGTTTTTTCTTCCGCGTCCGGGGCAGCCGATTTCAGCAAAAAATTCGTGGAGACCTTGCCTCTTCCCGAAACGATCCAGCTCCTTGTCGTAGACGATGAAGAAGAGATCGCTTTTATGGTCGGGGATTATTTTGAGGGAAGAAAAGCGCCCGCCTTTGAGATCGCCAACGCCTCAAATGGCGAAGAGGCTCTCAAGAAAATAGCCATGAACAAACCGTCGGTGATCCTTCTGGATATCAAAATGCCGGTGATGGACGGCCGGGAATTTTACGCGCGGCTTCAAAAACAGAATCCGGAGATCCCGGTGATCGTGTTCTTTGATTCTGTCTCCGGCGAAGAGCTCTCAGAGATCCGCCGGCACGGGAATCCCGCCGTCGTCGAGAAAGGCTACAAAGGCAGTTCGCTTTCTTCCCTCATGCTTCTGGCCAAAAAGTCGGTCTGCTTTGGCTCTGGGACTGGAGACGAGAGACCAGGGACGAGAGACTAGAGACTACAGGCAGGAGAAAGAACATGAGGGATTATAAAAAAATAAAAGCGTTCGAATTTGCCGACCAACTGGTTGTTGAAGTTTATAAAATCACCCAAAAATTTCCGAAAGATGAAGTTTATGGCTTAACATCACAACTTCGCCGAGCGTCTGTTTCGGTCGCAGCGAATATCGTCGAAGGATCAAGTCGCCCGCATCGGAAAGATTACCTGCATTTTTTGTCCATGGCTAAAAGTTCGCTCTCCGAGGCGGAGTATCTCTTGGGCCTTGTTTTTCGGTTGGGCTATGTGGAGCCAAAAGATTTTGAGAAAATAAACTCGTTGGCGAATATGACCGCTAAAACTCTCTATGGCCTTATCCAATTTTTGAAAAAGGAGATTTAGACATTGCTTTTTTCGTCCCAAGTCTCAGGTCTCAAGTCTCTGGTCTCTGGTCCGTGGTCCGTGGTCCGACTATGTATCTTTTGCTGCGCGCTATGCGCTTTGGTCCTCTTGCCGTGCGTCGCCAACGCTCAGGATCCCTCTCCATCCGAACATGAGGCATTCTTAAACGAGGTCCAGGAGAGCGCGTTCCGCTATTTTGCCGAGCAGCATAATCCTTATAACGGGCTTGTCCGGGACAGCGCGCTTAATCGTCCGAATGCGGCGGGGAGCTCGCCCGCGAGCATCGCGGGGGTCGGGCTCGCGCTGACATCCTACCCGGTTGCGGTGGAACGGGGATGGATGAGTCGCGCGACCGCGCAAGCTTTGACCGTCCGGACACTCGAGTATTTTCTTGAGCAAGCGCCTCAGCATAAGGGTTTTTTCTACCATTTCCTGAATTTTGAGACCGGCGCGCGGGTGAATAATACCGAGCTTTCGCCGATCGACACGGCGCTTTTTCTGGCGGGGGCGCTTTTTTCCGCGGAATATTATAATGATCCGAAGATCCG
>CAZGCC010000184.1:0-499 GCA_964524195.1 uncultured bacterium
CGGCTTTGACGGGTGTTCGCGGCACCATCTTCGAAGTGACCGTTAAAGAAAAAGCTTAAAGCAATGCGGCATACTTTTTTTTGGTGTTAAAAAAAGTGCAATTCTTCCGGAGGATAGCCGTTATTATAAGACAGACAGCTCAAAGAAAAGGGGCGTGTGTCTCGAAAGGGCTATGGATACAAAAGTACGGCGAAGGATCGGAGAGATATTGATCGAGGATGGGCTGCTTTCCAAGGCCCAGCTTGAGGAAGCCCTTGCCTATCAAAAAGAAAAGGGTGGTTTGATCGGGAACATCCTGGTTGAGAAGAGTTTTGTCAGTGAGGAATCCCTGATCAGCGCTCTCGGCAAACAATTCAAGGTGCCTTATCTTTCGCTTAAGAATTATTCGATCAATCCCGACATGGCGGAACTTTTAAAGTCTGACTTTTGCCATAAGAATCATGTCGTACCGTTCGATTTCGATTCCAAAAAGATCTATATCGCGATCGCCGACCCCATG
>CAZGCC010000184.1:509-2613 GCA_964524195.1 uncultured bacterium
TGAACCAGGAAGCCATCGAAAAGATCCGGGCATTGACGGGCCGCATTCCGCAGGTTTTTATTTCCAGGATCTCCGAGATCCTGAACGCCATCTATTTCATCTATCATGAGACGCCCTGAGGCCGATACCATGGATGAATCTTTACGAAGCTCGTTACCGAATTTGAAAGAAGCGCTTCTCCGGGCGGGGGTCGTGAATGCTGCGGATCTTCAGAAGGCTTTGGAAGAAGCGGCCAAACATGCCAAGAAACCTCATTTTCTGGATACGCTTCTCGAGGCCGGAAAATGCGATGAAAAAAAACTGGTGGAGGTTTTTTCCAGGGAGTATGGTTACCACCTCGTCAGTCTCAAAATGCTCGTGGTGCATAAGGAAATTCTCCAGATCATCCCCCGGAAGCTTGCCGAGGCCCATTGCTGCCTCCCGATCTCGCTTCTTGAAAAGACTTTGACGGTCGCCTTCGCGAATCCTTCCAACTTGAAGGCTCTGGATGAACTTCAGGCGGTGACCGGAAAGCGGATCCGGGTCGCTGTCGCGGAATATTCCCAGATCAAGGAATACATCAAGAAATTCTACCTGGAGGATCTCGCGGCCGCGGAAGAAGCGGCGCCGCAGGAAGAAGCGAATGAAGACCTTTTCAGTCTCGCCAAGATGGCGGAAGGCGAGGCGCTTCTGGACAAGCAGGAACAGGTGGCGGACCTCATGGAGCAGGCCAACCAGGTCCCGGTGGTGAAGCTTGTCAATATGGTCCTGGTGGAGGGGGTTCGCCGCCGTGCGAGCGATATTTTTATCGAGCCATGGGAAAATTTTGTCCGGGTTCGGATCCGCGTGGACGGCATTCTGGAAGAGATCGTAAGGCCTCAAAAAAGTTTTTCGGCCGCGATCGTGTCGCGCATCAAGATCATGAGCCAGCTCAACATCGCGGAACATCGTGTGCCGCAGGACGGCCGTTTCAAAGTGAGGACCCAGGGCCGGGAAGTGGATATGCGTGTTTCGATCCTTCCGTCCAGTTTTGGCGAGAAGGTTTGTTTGCGTATTCTGGATACGGGAGCGCAGTCGCACGATATCAAAAAGCTCGGGTTTACGGAGTCGGAGCAGAAGGTGATCCGGGATTCGGCCAAGAAGCCGCACGGCATGATCCTTGTGACCGGGCCGACCGGGAGCGGGAAAACGACCACGCTTTATTCGATCCTGGAATATCTGGATTCTCCGCAGGTCAATATCACGACCGTCGAAGATCCCGTGGAATACCAGATGGCCGGGATCAATCAGGTCAATGTCCGGGAAGCGATCGGGCTGACTTTCCCCGCGGCCCTCCGTTCGATCCTGAGGCAAGACCCCGACATTATTTTGATCGGCGAGATCCGTGACGCGGATACGCTGGATATCGCCGTGAAGGCGGCGCTTACGGGCCATCTGGTTTTAAGTACGCTTCACACCAATGACGCGGTAAGCTCCCTGACCCGCATGGCGAATCTGGGGCTGGAGCCTTTTCTGATTGCGTCGACCGTGCTCATGATCTCCGCCCAGCGCCTGGTCCGCCGTCTTTGCCCGCGCTGCCGGGTGCCGTATGATCTGGAGCCGGAGATGTACAAGTTCTTGGACCTCGACCCGGCCAAAAAGGTCCAGCTTTGGAAAGCAAAAGGATGTTCGCAGTGCCGCAAGCTTGGGTATCAGGGTCGGAGCGTGATCACCGAGATCCTTGAGATGAAGCCGGATATTCTGGACATGGTCATGCAGGGGGCGTCGGCGGATCTGATCAAGCAGAAAGCCCGCGAGCATGGCATGAAGACTTTGCGCGAATCCGCCGTCCATAAAGCGCTGGAGGGTGAAACCTCGGTGGATGAGATCTTCCGTGTCACGACCGCGGATGCCGGACCCAGACCCGGCGGGGAGGCTATCCGTGATCGATAAAGGCGTCGTCCGGGAATGGATGGAAAAGGAGGGGGTCTCCGGTGAAGAGTGTGACCGTCTGGAACAGATAGCCCGGAAACGAGGCTCGAACATTTTTGAGATCCTTTTGGACGAAAAAGTTTTGCCGGAAGAAGAAGTGATGGACTTTTTGGGATCTCGGCTCGGGCTCCCGACTCTCAATCTTCACGGGATG
>CAZGCC010000185.1:0-2607 GCA_964524195.1 uncultured bacterium
CGCCGATAAAAACCCGCAAAAGCTTTCCGTCTTCCGGTATTTTCATGAAAATTCCTCCCTTGGAGATTTATATAGCTCGCGCAAGCATCACGCCTAAGCGAAAAACCAGGAATCCCAGGATCACACTCAAGACGATATTCAGTAAAGCGTAAAAAGTCTCGCCGCCTTTAGTAAGAGCGGAAGTTTCAAAAACAAAGGTCGAGAAGGTCGTAAAGGCCCCGCAGAAACCGATCATGAGGAAGATACGAAGTCCGGGGCCCAGAAGGAATTTTTCTTCCGCGAGCACGGCAAGGAAGCCGATCGCGAAGCAGCCCAGGAGATTGACCACCATCGTTCCGAAAGGGAAGGTGACCCCCAGAACGCGATGAACGGCCCCGGCAAGGAAATAACGGGCGAAAGTCCCAAGAAGACCGCCTGCCGCTAATCCCAGCCACTTTCCCATGGGAAAGACCGCCCTATTTTGTTTTGCCAACCGTGTAGGCTTGGCCGAGGAATTTTCCGGTCGCGTAATAAGCGCTGGTGCCCGGATCGAACATGAAAGCCTTCATTTTCTCCGCGTCCGGAAATCCTTTGGAGTTGAGGGCTGATTCTTCCACTTTGACATCCCGGATCTCGCCGATGAATTGAGTGTGGGTTCCGAGCTTATGAGTTTCTTTGAGGGAACATTCCAGCACGACGGGGAATTCCTTGATGTAGGGCGCGTTCACAAGGTCGCTTTTGACGGGCGTCAGGCCGGTCGTTTTGAACTTATCCTCGGTTTTTCCCGAGACGATCCCGAAATGATCCGCCTCTTTCATGTATTTTTCAGAAGGGATATTCACGGTAAAGGCTTTTTGAGCCATGATGTTCTCATAGGTCTTGCGGTGATCACGAACCGAGACCGCCACGCACGGAGGGTCGGAACACGCAATCCCCCCCCAAGCGACATTCATGGCGTTGGGAACACCTTCGCCGTCGTAGGAGCAAACGATCAGAACGGGAGTGGGGAACAAAAGGGTTTTCGCGCCGATCGATCTTTTCATGGAGCACCTCGGGAAAAGTTAACGGCCCTCGATATTAAGGACCTTGGTTTTTTTCTTAAGGAAACGGAAAACAAGATAGATCACAAGCGAAGTTCCCCAGAAGATCCACCAAAAGGAGGCGATCCTGTGGTCGGCCTTCGTAAAAAGATCGGCGGCGATTCCCAGCACCGAAAGAGCGGAAACCATGCCGAATTGGGTCGAATGCTCACGCCGCAGGACGATCTTCCACGCGAAAGGAAGCTCCGGCTTTTGAAATCCCGAGAATTTAGGGATGAAAACGGGTGTTTTTGAAGACCATTCTACGAAAACGGGACCGAATTTTCCGCGGAGGAACTCCTCCTCGGTAAAAATGATCCGTTCGTAAAAGATCCAGAAAATAGCGATTCCCGCCAGCGTAAACCACCAGACCTGGATAAAAAGAAGAAGTCCCAGGATGATGAGAAAATTCCCGAGATAGAGCGGGTTGCGGACAAGCGAATACAAGCCCTTGGTGTTCAGGCTTGTCGCGACCTGGCGCTCGGTGTTCCGTCCCGAGGTCCCTAGCGGAACATAACCGGCCACCAAGGAGCGGACCAGAAGCCCCGCGAAGGAAATGAGAATACAGATCGTTTCCCAAAGACCCCCGGCAAAACCGGAAAAAGTGCGGTGGGTGTATTGGGGGTCCAGAAACGCCGCGATCACAAGAGGCCCCACCAAAAGGGGAAGATAGCTTCTGTGACGGAAAAGGAACGCGCCCTGCTTTTCATAAGTCTCTTTAAGAGCCATAACAACCTTTCAGGTTAGAAGGAGGAATTCTCCGCTTTTTGAGGATCTTCGAGTTACCATTTTTTAAAAACAAAGAAAACAGCAATGATCATAAAACCAAAACCGACCAAGTAGTTCCATTTTAATTCTTCTTTCAAATAAAGGACAGAAAAACAGCAGAACACGACCAGCGTGATCACCTCCTGGATCGTTTTGAGTTGGGCCGTTGAGAATTGATATGAGCCCATCCGGTTCGCGGGGACCTGGAAACAATATTCCACGAACGCGATCAGCCAGCTGATAATGATCACTTTCCAAAGGGCGGAGGATCTGAACTTAAGATGCCCGTACCAAGCCGCCGTCATAAAAATATTGGAAACGACTAAAAGAGCGATCGCGCGCATGCGTTCCGTTCCTTAACGGTTTAAAAGGAAGATCCCGAGATTGAGGCCGCTCGCGAAAGTCACCCATAAAAGATAAGGGATCAGGAGCAAAGCGGCCGGGGTCGAGACCTTGAAAAACTGCGCTATTGTAACCAAGATCATGGCCCAAAGGAACAGAATATCGATGAGGCCGTAGAGCGGCGAGCGGAGTCCGAAGAAAAGGAACGACCAGGCCATATTGAGGATGAGCTGGATCAGGAATACCACAAGCGCGCTGCGAACCTGAGGAAACTTAAGGCCCTTTTGCCACACGAGAGCGGCCGCAAAGCCCATCATGATGTAAAGAAGGGTCCAGACGGGAGCGAAAAGCCAGTTGGGAGGCGAGAAGGAAGGTTTGGCGAGGGTTACGAACCATTCGGGGATGGCGGCTGCTGTAAAAGTCGAACCGATCCCGCCTG
>CAZGCC010000186.1:0-2599 GCA_964524195.1 uncultured bacterium
AGATGATGCTCACGCGGACGCCCCGGGAAGCCAGGTCTTCTTCGAGGATCGTCAACTCTTTACGAAGACGATCCACGGTCTGGATCGTGTTGGCGTTCGATTGCTTCTGAAAAGACATCGTGATATTGCCCGCTCCGTTGAACCGTGAAACACTGGTCTGTTCCGCAAGACCGTCCACGACCTCTCCGATATCCTTGATGGTCACGAGTCGTTTGTTGAGCATTTGTTTTTCGACATCGCCCCTTAATTTCTCGATCGTCGCGCGGGGTCCTTCGCTGGTGTCGCGTTCGACAAAACTCGTCTCTTCTCTGCGAAGCTTTTGAACATCGTCGACGCCGATCACCGCGTAGCTGATCTCCGCCACGGAGCGGAAATCTCCGGAAGTCCGGATCAGATATTCATAAAGACCTTTCTTGATGCTTCCCGCCGGATACGAGATATTGGCGTTGTCGATCGAATCCACCACTTCGAGAAGCGAGCGGCTGTTCGCCTGGAGCCGGGGCATATCGATATTGACAAGGATCTCGCGATTGACGCCGCCGGAAATATTCACCGACGCGACCCCTTCTACTTTTTCGAGGCGGTCCTTGATCATTTTTTCGGCGATCATTTTCATCCGCACGGGCGGAAGGTCTGGCGCCGTTACCGAGAGCATCAAAATAGGCCTGGAAAGCGGATCGAATTTCAAAACAACGGGATCGTCGGCTTCCTTGGGAAGCCTTTCCTTGATCAGATCGACTTTTTCCCGGATCGCGAGAGCCGCGAAATCAATGTCTTGTCCCCAATTGAAAGAGGCGATGATAGTGCTGCGGCCTTCGCGCGAGACAGACTCGATCCTTTTGAGCCCTCCGACCGAGCCGATCGACTCCTCGATGACACGCGCGATAAGGGTCTCGATCTCTTCCGGCGCGGCATTGGAATAATCGGTAACGATCGTAACCTGGGGAAAGGTAATGGGAGGAAAAAGCTCCTGGGGAAGTTTCTTGAAAGAAAGAAAACCGAGCAAGACCAGCCCGGCCGTGAACATGTAGACCGTAACTTTTTTCTTGATCGAAAATCCAGGCAAACTCATGGTTTAGAGTTCGGCTTCTTGGGTTTCGACAAGACGGATCTTCTTACCATCCTCCAATCTCTCGAATCCGGTCATTACAACGATCTCTCCTTCCGTCACTCCCGCATCGATCTGGGAGTAATCGGTGCGAGTATACCCGATGGTCACGGGGCGTTTTTCAGCCGTGCCTTCGTCAACCTTTTTAGTGTCGCTTGCGATCACGCCCTTTTCGCCTTTTTTCCCGGTGCGCCCTGAGTCCTTGGCCCCGGCGCTCAAAGCAGCCATGGCTCCGAGCCCTCCGCCCATCGCCCCGGCGAGCTGCGGCTCGTCTGATTTGGAAGCGCCTCCCGGCAATTTGACGACATAAACGAATTTTTCGCCTTCTCCGCCCTGGATGGCGTCAGTCGGCACCACCAGAGCATCTTTTTTACTGTAAAGCATGACGCGAACGCGAGCAAACATACCGGGCATTAAAAACCCTTCGGGATTTTCGATGCGCACTTTCGCGGTGGAGGTGCGGCTCGTGCCCGAGATCTGCGGCGCGACATTCTCGATCACGCCTTCAAAGGTCTTATCCGGATACGCGTCCACGAAGACCTTGGCCTTTTGCCCGAGTGTGATCTTCTGGACATCGCGCTCCACGATCCCGAACTCGGCGTAAACAAATTCCGTATTGATGTGGGTCCCGATCAGCGTGCTTTGGCTGATATTTTCGCCCTCTTCGATATTGAGGTCTCCAAGCATCCCAAGCGACGGCGCGTAAAGATTGGACTTTTCGAGCATAGCCTCGTTAGCCTTCATCTCCAAACGTTGCGCCTCGGCCTCATACTTTGCGGCATCCATTTCGAGCTTCTTTTTCTCCACCGTGGAAGGCGGGATCGCTCCCATCTTGAGAAGCTTTTCGTTCTCCGCCACTTCGTTCTCCGTCACCTTGGCCTGGGATTCCGCTTTGTTGAAAGCGGCCTGGGCGCGCTTGAGCCTCAAGAGAATGTCATCCTGTTTGAGGGATATGAGCAAAGCTCCCTCTTCGTAACGCTCCCCCTCCTTATAATTGACCGAACTGACCACTCCGGGGATCTCAAAGCTCAGCTTCAGCTCCATGGCTCCTTTGATCGTCCCGAGAATATTCAAAGAATCCTCATAATTGAACCGGCCGACCTTAAAACCCTTGACCGCCACGGGCGCATCCTTGGCGGCTTGCTGCTGCTCTTTGATCGTGTCGCTCAGCGAAGGCTTGGAGCTCTTAAAAAGCCCTATCACCATTTTCCCCGCGAGAAAAAGACCGGCTAGCACCACCGCGATGATCAAAAATTTCATTTTATTCTGGGCAAACCAGGATTCGGGTTGAGCTTCCGGCGAAGGAGAAGGCATCCGGACGGAACTGTGAGAAGGCGCCTTGATCCTGAAAATATTTTTTTTATCTTTGGGGTTTTCTTCGCTCTTCATGTCCATTGGATAGCTCCGTCATAACTTTAATTTAAAAAACCGGGAAGAAAGGTTCGTCTATTTTGTCTGCGGCGTTCCTACATTCAGAAAATCCTGGATCCC
>CAZGCC010000187.1:0-2580 GCA_964524195.1 uncultured bacterium
GAAAGAGATCTTTTTTTGTACTGCGGAGTACGCCGTATGACGCGCGACCCATCCAACCGCCGAGGTTGGATGGCTGTTTGCTCAGCTGAACCAAAATCCACCCTCGGAGGTTGGATGAGGGTTTAAGACCGTGACGGCGGAAATAACAACGCACGAAATGTTGGGCTGGCTTGCCGAAAAAGACCCCGAAAAACTCGAGGAACTTTTCCGCGCGGCCCGTGAGACCAAACTCCGGTTCGTCGGCCCCAAGGTGTATTTCCGGGGGATCATCGAATTCAGTAATCAGTGCGTTAAAGACTGTTATTACTGCGGCATCCGCAAGAGCAATCCGAATCTTACCCGCTTTAGCATGGATGAGGCCGAGATCCTGGAGTGCGCCAAAGCGGCGCTTGAAATGGACTATGGTTCGATCGTGCTGCAGTCCGGCGAGCGGCAGGATGCGGCTTTTATCCAATTTGTTGAGGATATTCTGAGGAAGATCAAAGCTGCGACTTCCGGAAAGCTTGGGATCACGCTTTCGCTCGGGGAACAGACCGCGGAAACCTACAAAAGATGGTTTGAAGCGGGCGCGCACCGCTATCTTCTGAGGATCGAGACCAGTAACCCCGCGCTTTATAAAAAACTTCACCCCGCGGATCATTCTTTTGAAACGCGCCGCAATTGTCTGAGACTGCTTCGCCAGGCCGGTTACCAAGTCGGCACGGGCGTTATGATCGGCCTGCCGTTCCAGACCCTCGAAGATCTTGTGGGGGACCTTTTTTTCTTCCGGGATGAAGATATCGACATGATCGGAATGGGTCCTTATGTCCCGCATGCCGGTACGCCGCTTGTTCCTGAAAACCATGATCCTGCCGAAAATTTCAGGCTCGGACTTGTGATGATCGCCTTGACGCGGCTTTTTCTCAAGGATGTCAATATCGCGGCCGCGACCGCGCTCCAGACGCTGGATGCCTCGGGAAGGGAAAAGGGGGTTTTGGCCGGAGCCAATATCATCATGCCGAACATTACGCCGACCGATTACCGCAAGTTCTACCAGCTTTACGACAACAAGCCCTGCCTTGACGAGAACGCCCGGAAATGCCGCAGTTGCCTCGAAACCCGTGTTCGCCACACCAGCGGTGAAGAGATCGGCTATGGCGAATGGGGCGATTCCCCACACTTCCTGAAAAAAACCAAGCACCCCTCCTAGAAAATCCCGTCGGCCCGAAGTCGACCGAACTCAATACAGCCTCCTTGCCGCCCCTTCCGCTTCGAACCAATCCGACCTCGGAGGTCGGATGGATAGCAGATCCTTCTCTCTGCCTAATAGTTTTCCAGCGGCTTCTCTTGACAGAGACCGAAGAATTCGTTATATTAATTATAATTATAAATACTATAATTAATAACCAATCCAACCTCCGAGGTCGGATTGGTTGTGGGGGGGAGATGAGGCGAAAGATTCCGCTGGTGACGGGAAACACCTATCATGTATGCGCTAAAAGTATCGCGGGTTTCAAGATATTTAATGCCGAAGCTGATTATCTGAGAATGTTGTCCGGGATCAGGTTCTTCCGAACTCGCCGCCCAGGCCAGAGTCTTTCCTGGTTGCTTCGAAATGATCCGGGACGGATCGCGCAGCTCGATACGGAGGCGGTCGGATCAAGACGAGTCCAGCTCATTGCATACTGCATTATGTCCACCCATTTTCATCTTCTCCTGCGGCAAAAAGAAGATGGCGGGATCTCCGCCTACTTGAGCCATCTCCAGAACAGCTATGCGAGATATTTCAACATCAAGCACAGGCGAAAAGGGCATCTGTGGGAGGCCGCTTTTAAAAATGTCCAAGTTGAAACGGATGAGCAGGCCCTCCACACGGCCCGCTACATTCATTTAAACCCTGTGACAGCATCTCTTTGTGCCGAGCCAGGGGAATGGAAATTTTCTTCTTGGCTGGAATATCTTGGCAAAGCATGCGCTTCGGATCGCCTCTGTGAGTTTGACCACTTTCCGGTTCTTTCGCCATCAAAATATGAAAAATTTGTGGCCGATCGCATCGATTACCAGAGGATGCTCGCCCAATACAAGCAGCTCCATCTCGAAGATCCCGTCATCCCCTGATCAAACCAATCCAACCAAATTCGACCTCCGAGGTCGGATTGGTTATAAATGCTATGTATTGCTATATTTAATGTTATGTATTGCTATATTCATATCAAAAATGTAAATATTATTTAAAAAGTCTATTGATTATATATTCTGTATAGTGTATTTTTATTGTGGAGATTGAGAAAATGAAAACAACAGGTTCTGAAACTCAGCTTGGGCTGTGCCGTAGATTGACCGCTCTCTCAACAGCGGTCTTCCTCCTGATCTTTACAGTCATTCCTTCCTGGACCTTCGCGGATGTGATCGATCTTGAAGGCGGCAGCATTGAGGTGAATATCCAGGACAACACCACGAACTGGAGCGTTACCGGAAATCCCGTGTGGAATGTCCCCGAGTTCAATGTCGCGGAAGGAAGCATTTATAACATCGCGGGTCTCGGGAGCGGAGCAAGCCTCGCGCTTCTCGTGAACGGCGGGAATGCCAGCAACATCTTCG
>CAZGCC010000188.1:0-1671 GCA_964524195.1 uncultured bacterium
CCGCCGGACTTGCCCTCTCGTATGACCGTTGGGAAACCCTCGAAAAACTGAAAAATTCCTAGCGGAGTTTTGAAGCGCCTCCCTACTTTTACTATTTTGAAAGCTAGATCTGAGGGTCATTTGCCAGGGGATATCTGTGTCCCTACTACGATGTATGCGATGAAGCCGTGTCGAGGGGGCATAGTCTGTAGTGAAATAAATGAGGCGATTGGCGAGTTTAAAATTTTGAGTTCTATTATATTTCCTTCATGTTATTATGCTTCTCGAAACTCGAGTTTATTGAGCTAATAGGAGGAAACATGAAAAAGACATTATGTTTTTTGGGTTTAATCGGCTTAATCAGTCTTTCTGGATGCGTTTCGGCCAGTGCCCACCGGCAAGCCGTGCAAGACAATGGGCCTGATAGCTTGACGGTTGGAAAAGTGCAGCGAGAAATTAAATTGGGAATGGCCTCATCTCAGGTTGCAGAGATTTTGGGTTCACCCAATATGGTTACAACGGATGAGCAAAGGCGTGAAGTTTGGGTTTATGACAAGATAGCGACTGAAGCCGCTTATTCTGGCAGTGGTGTGGGTTATGGGGCGGGTGCTGGCGCTGGGGGGACCCCCGGTTCCACGCTTATTCTTGGCGGCTTAGGCGGATCCTGGGGGAAAAATGCAGGCGCTGTAAGCACGACTCAAAAGACGCTGACAGTTATCATTAAATTTGATCTTGAGGGTAAAGTTCGAGATTTTGCGTACCACAGTTCCAAATTCTAATAAGAGGATAACGATTTTGATTTTTTCGAGGAAGTTCCCCTTAGCTCTTTCTTGTTTCCTGCTTGCCGGATGCGTTTCTATTCCAAGCAACCTTTTGGTTTTGCCCAATAACTATCTTGCTTCCCGCGATCAACAGATGCGTAAGTTCACAACTACCGACGAAAAACAAGTCCTTCAAGCCGGGGCTAGCGTGCTTCAGGATCTAGGGTTTACAATTGACAAGAGTGAAACCGATGTGGGCATGATTGTTGCTTCGAAAAATCGGACAGCTGTGAGCGTTGGGCAAACCACGCTTGCGATCACAGCCGATGTGGCGTCCGCTTTGTTTGGCGGGTATGCGAATCTATATGGACAAACGGACAAAGAGCAAAAAATCGAAGCCTCGATGGTCAACCCTTCGTTAGTCAAGGATGCAACTGTAGTGCGGATCAAATTCCAAAGCGTTGTTTGGAACCGGATGGGGCAAGTTTCCAGATTTGAAACCGTAAAAGACCCAAAGATTTATCAAGAGTTCTTTGAAAAAGTTTCCAAGTCGATTTTCTTAGAGGAGCAAAAAATATGAGAACGAAGTCTTTTTTGCAGTTGCTGTCTTTTGTCTCGGTGCTTTTATTGGGTGGGGGGTGCGCTTCATCTCAACAGCAGATTCTAGCCACAGATCAAAGCCAAGTGGCTTTGCGGAGCATCCAAAGCAGGGCTTTTGATACCGCGGATAAAAAATTAATGATGAGGAGCGTCATCAATACTCTGCAGGATCTTGATTTTCTTATTCAGGATTCAAGTCTTGATTTGGGAACGGTTACGGGGCAAAAATTTCACGGCATTACAGTTGTTAAAATGTCGGTAACGATCAAAGAACGAAACGAAAAACAGCTTCTGGTCCGTGCGAACGCTCAATTTGGGATAAAGGCGGTAG
>CAZGCC010000188.1:1681-2580 GCA_964524195.1 uncultured bacterium
CTTGGGGTTGTGCTGCTCCTTGGCGGTGTCCACAAAAAGCTTTATGACCTTCGGTTAATCTCTAAACACAATGCTTCGGCTCGGAATTCAAAGCGAGGGAAAAACGACGATGTTCGATCTCAATAAGTTGGGAGACATGGCCAAGCTGGCCGGGGAGGCAAAGGCCCTGCAGGAGAAACAAGAGCGAATGGCGCGGGAGCAGATAGGCTTTCTTGAAAAAATATCCGCGCAACTTGAAACGGTTATCTCTCTTTTGCAGAAAAAGTAAAGATTCTGGCCCGGGGCATATAAAAACTCTACAACTCCCATATAATTTCTATTAAGACTTCAAATTTAATTTGCTATAACGAATGAGAAGGATATGGTCGAGTGATTAGCTGGCAATATTATCCAAAATCTGATGCCGCACCAACTCACTTGGGAGAGGTGTTGCGTCTTTTTGAACAAAAGGAACAGAATATTGCATCCGCAAAACACCAGCTGGCCAGCAACGAAGTCCTCGCCATCCTGTCCCAAGGTCTTTTAGACTTGGGTTTTCAAGTCGAGCGTAATAAGAAAATGACGGGTCGGATTAAAATCCCCGTTCTTTTCGGAAGGAATGGGCGGATGGAGAAATCATTCGACGCGGATGCCTATCATGTCCAGCACCAGACCGTTTTGGAAGTTGAGGCTGGGCGGGGCGTTACGAACTACCAGTTTCTGAAAGATTTTTTTCAAGCCTGTGTGATGCAAAATGTGGAGTATCTGGCCATAGCGGTGCGGAGTGTATATAGGGGGAACAAAGATTTTGAAACAGTAATTTCTTTTTTTGATGCAATCTTTGCAAGCGGGAGATTACAATTGCCCCTGAAGGGGTTGCTAATAGTCGGCTATTAGAAACACCGATTTTGAAATTCTAG
>CAZGCC010000189.1:0-166 GCA_964524195.1 uncultured bacterium
GCCGCCATGAAAGAAGGAGCGGACGATTACCTGGGCAAACCACTCCATCGTGATGAACTGCTTTTAGTAGTCGAGCGAATTCTGATCCATGCCAGTCTTTTGGTCAGTCACGAGAGAATGATGGATGCGCAGAAGGATGAATACAGTTTTCAGAGCATCAGCAGCA
>CAZGCC010000189.1:326-2562 GCA_964524195.1 uncultured bacterium
TGTTGCCGCAGGCAACGACATGACGACTTTCGTGCCCGTGAACTGCGCCGCCATTCCCGAAACCCTGATGGAAAGCGAGCTTTTCGGCCATGTAAAAGGCGCCTTTACCGGTGCCGACCAAGCACGAGAAGGCAAATTTGCCCGCGCCCGCGGAGGCACTCTATTTCTCGATGAAATCGGCGATATGACTTTGTCTCTCCAGGCTAAGCTTTTGCGCCTGCTGGAAGAACGGGTATATGAAAAGGTAGGGTCCGACACACCTCAATCGGCCGAATTCCGCGTCATAGTCGCCACCCATCGCAATCTCGACGATTGCTGCAAGCAGGGAACTTTCCGCAGTGACCTATACCACCGCATCAACGTCTTCCCCATCGTCATCCCGCCTTTGCGCGAAAGAAGGGAAGATATCCCACAACTGGCCGAGTTTTTCCTGGAGAGCTTCCGACAACACTTGGGGAAAAAACTGCCCGGCCTATCACGTCCGGCACTTGATCATCTGTGCGCCAACAACTGGCCCGGCAATATCCGCGAACTGCGCAATCGCCTTGAATATGCCGCCATCATCAGCCGGGGTGAGCTGATTCAACCAGAACATCTGCGCATGGAATCAGCCCGCGACACCGTCACAACTCCCGTCGACCGTATCAATCTCAACTTCGATTTCTCCCCCGAAGAATTCTCCTTTGACGCTGTGAACAAGCGCCTGATTATATGGGCCATGGAAAGAAGCGGAAACAACAAATCCGCCGCCGCAAGATTGCTCAAAGCGACAAGGAAGATATTCTATTGAAGGCTGTAAATGTAGTTCAAACCTCGCATCACCCTATAGTAACATTTAGGTTATTCAGGTGGTTAGGTTCGTTTCGCTGGTCTAATAACCTGAAGGTCACACGAGACCCGGACTACAACAAAAAAATGATAATGTAGGCCGCGTGACCTCACGCGGCGAAAACTCCAGCCCTTCGCTTCAGTCTTCAGCCTTACTACATCTTTTCGTCCCGTTCTTCCGTTGGATATTCCTTGTCGGATATTGGATATCCGTCTTTTCTTTTATATTTGTCCCCTTTCGGACAGCATGTCCGCTACGGGACAACATTTTCCAGCCATATTATGCTTTACTACCCGTAATTAAACAGCTTTTTTATATGGCACAAAATACGCATTATACACCTGATATACAGGAGTTTTCCCGTATAAATGTCCGAATAGGGACAACTAAAATCACCAGGAGGAAGTTATGTCACAGGATTCCGTAGAGAGGTTGCTTGGCCGTATGCTTACCGATGCCAGTTTCCGCACAGAGGCCACGGCATCGATTTCAAATGTCTGTCGCCGTGAAGGATATGACCTGACGGAGGGCGAATTAAACCTTGTCGAACGGATCAACGTCCGCACCTTCGAATCGGTCGTTGCCCATCTTGACCCAAGCCTTTGTCGCGCAGCAACGCCGCCCAAAAAAGCTCAACACGCCGGTGCGGTTAAAGGATAAACATATCTTCATAAATTAAATTTAAAAGGAGAAACTATTATGAAAAAAACACTGCCGAGTCTTAAACCTTTCCATTACTCCGCTATTCGCAAGTCCAGGCTGGAGTTGAAATCAACCAATCCATTTATCGTCATGGATAGTGACAGCAATAAATCAGGCATTGTTTCCGGCTTTATGCGACCTTTCAAAAACTACAGCTGGCTGTTGATAGCAACATATATCCTGGCAATGTTTATCCCGCTGGCTATCGCCCAGGACCAACTTCCCGCAACGGCACAACCGGCGTCAGTCATCAACAACATTACCCAGGCAACCGATAAGGCCGGGATGAAAGCCTGCAGCGGTAGGATCAACCAGGTCGCCAATTTCCTCACCGCCGGCACTCCGAATGTCGGTGCTATGTTATTTCTGCCGCCGAATAATCCGGACAAACAGCTGGTCTCCCTATCTATGGAAATCCCGATAAAGGGCGCGTCCTCCGCCTATGCCACCGCCAGCTTTGCCCCCAATCAGGCCAACGGCTGCGGCGGGATGTATGAAACGGTAGTTTACTGGCCGCAGAAATGTGACGTGGTGGCCAACAAGAATTTCGGCACACTCAAAAAGCTAGGTGCGTTATCCAAGACAATTTATGTCCGCGACGGCGGTGTAACAACAAAAATTTTCCTTATGCCGGCAGGATCAGGCTGCGTGGCCATTAAAAAGGAGGTAATTCGATGAAGAAATTAATCAGAAGGAGTAGCATGG
>CAZGCC010000190.1:0-853 GCA_964524195.1 uncultured bacterium
AGAGTAACTGCTTCTGGTCAATTGGGGCAAGGACAATAAAGCGCTTGCGGAGTTCGTTCTTAGAAAAAAAATCCCATACATTAAGATTGCAAGTGATGCTGCCAATCCGGATGTCTATGACTATTTTAAAATTCCCTGGGGGCCAATAGCAGAGGCTGACTGGACAGCGCCGCAACCCGGTTATTACGCGCTTGCCATCGGCATTTACATCGTACAGCAAAAAAATGTTCTTTCATGGTTCCGCGGCAAGAAACCTGCCTTTCGGGTCGGGGATACGTTTTATGTGTTTGAAGTGCCTGAGAAATAGACCACAGCACTTGCGCCTTTGCGCAAGTACGATGCCGTCACGGCTTGAAGTTAGCCTTGTGCAGCATCGTCAATAGACCACTGACCACAGCCAAAACAAAATGAAAAAAAGCGAATGGATCAAAATCGGCGGCTACCGCATTGGAGAGATTATTTTCTTTGCGCTGATCGCGTTTTATTTTAGCGGGGGATGGGGTCTGCTGCCCGGCTCCTGGATCGGAGCGCTCGACGCCCATACAAAGCTCTACCGGAAGCTGTTTGTCTATGCGGCCGCCGCGGCGGTGATCCTGGGGCTCGCCTTATTTGAATGGGCGCGCAGGGATAAGCAACTCGGGTCTCGCAGCTTGTTGGTCAAAGTCATAGAGACCTGGAAGTCCGCATCGACGCTCTGGATCACTGGATTTTTCATCCTTTTCGGATCGTGGTGGACGGTTTCGAGCTTGCTTAGGCATTTCGCGTTCAAGACCTCTTTTGATATGGCGATCTTCACGCAAGCCGTTTGGAATACCACGCAAGGGGATTGGTTCTATTCCAGTATCAAGGGTGG
>CAZGCC010000190.1:863-2557 GCA_964524195.1 uncultured bacterium
TACCGGCTATGGCCGGAACCCGGTTTTTTGCTGGCGATCCAAGCCTTCGCCGCGGCCTCTTGCGTCTTTCCCTTGGCCCGCCTTGTCCGGAAAACCGGCCAATCTCCGTCATGGGCCGTCCTTTACTGCCTCGCCTTCGCGCTTTATATCCCGGTCCGGAATGCCGTCCGTTTTGATTTTCATCCCGAAGTCGTCGCCATGCCGCTTCTTCTTTGGGCGTTTGTCTTCCTGCAGGAAAAGCGGCTTTGGCTTGCTTCGGTTTTTCTGGCGTTGGCCCTGATGGCGAAAGAGAATATGGCGACCATCGCTTTCGCGTTCGGGGTTTATGCGGCGTTTTTTGATTCAAAGAGAATGGTTGATTGTCATCCCCGAATGCTTCCATCGGGGATCCAGACTGGATTCCCGCTTAAAACATGCGGGAATGACATGAAGCATGCATCCGCCGTAAAAGAAACGCCCTCAGAAGGAAAGTCCTTGAGGCTCTGGGGCATCGGATGGATGGTGTTCTCGGTGATCTATTTCTTTTGGGTCACCCGGATCCTGATACCCCATCTCTCTGGCGAGCCTTATTTTTATCTTCGGGGAAACTTCACGGAATGGCTCCGGCTGGGCTGGGGCCCTTTTTTGAAGCATGTCTTCCAACCCTCCACCTTGGAGTATGTCTCAAAGATCTACGGGCCGCTGGCTTTCACAAGCGTCCTCGCGCCCGCACCGTTCATCCTGACGCTGCCCACCCTGGCGCAGAATCTTTTGTCGCGCAATGAAGTGACCCGTTCACTCTTCTTTCAATACACAGCCACTCTGACGCCGTTCGTCTTCGTCTCCTCCGTCATGGCGCTCGCAAAGGTGCGTTCTTACCGCCGGTACTGGGCTTATGGGATACTCTTATGCTCGGTCCTCTTTAGCGGTGTTTCCGAGATCTACCCCATGCGCCGCCAGTGGATCACGATCACACCGCATACCGCGATGGTCAAAAAAGCCCTTTCCGAGATCCCCTCGAGCGCATCGCTTAGGACGCATGAATTTTATGCGCCCCATGCCGCCAACCGGAAAGAACTGCACATTTATGAAAATGACCATCCCAAAGAGGGCGGTTCCTGGAAAGCCCGGCATACGGACCTTGTCGCGATCGACCGGCAGCTTTTCAAAGAAGGTTTTGAGGATGCCTTGAAAGCTCTCAAGCAGGGTGCTTATCAGATCGAGTTTGAAGAGGATGGGTTTTATATCCTGCGAAGACCTCAGACTACAGACTGAAGAGATGAGGATTTTATATGTCACCCTTTAAGACACGGATCGTGATCTTGAACTATAACGGGGAAGAGATGCTGGCGAAATGTCTGCCGAGCATCGCGGAAGCGGTGCGTCATGCAAAAACTCCGACTACGGTCACGATCCTTGATAATCAGAGTGCGGACCTAAGTGAAGCTTATGTCCGAAAGAATCACCCTGAAATTGAATTTGTGAAGGCACCGCAGAATCTGGTGCTTTGTTCCTACAACGATTACCTTAAGACGATTCCCGAGCCCATCGCGATCCTCCTGAATAACGATATCAAGGTCGACAAGGATTTTATCGACCCTATGATCGAAAAATTTTCGGAAGATCCGAAAGCATTCCTCGTGGCGCCGCGCATCCACAGTTTTGACGGCCGCAGCATCGAAGGCGTCGACACTCGCGCTAGGATGAGGCTTGGA
>CAZGCC010000191.1:0-2533 GCA_964524195.1 uncultured bacterium
GTCCCGGTTTGAACTTTGGAAGAGGCTCCAGTCCCTTGGAAGTCAAAGCGTAGAGAATTCTCTTCTTCAATAAAAGCCGCAGGATCTGTGCGCCGGTCGAAGAACGATTGTCCCGCTCTGAGGCGGTCTTGAGAACTTTATCGAGCGAGATCCGTGGAGAGCGAACCGGGATACCCTTGAGAAAGTTCAGGATACGGGTCGCGACAAGAAGCGTGTAAAGATCTTCACGGTTGAAATCTTTCGTTTCAACGGCCATCGCCGTAAGCCGCGCCTTAAAGATGTCTTCTTCAGACCGTTTGGGAAAATGACGGGCAATAGGAGAATGAGGAATGAGATAAAAAGGAGAGGAGCCCAGAAGGACCGGCAGTTTAGCGTTAAAAAGGATCGTCTTGATCATGGAGGGAAGTGTATCTCCCGGAAGCCCCAAGATCTGATAAGCGACGACTTTGAAGCCCAACGCGGTCGCGTTCTTTACGACTTCGCGGTATTTCTTGATTGGGTTGGGCCGGCGGACCGTCTTGAGTAATGTCGAATTCGTGCTGACGAGCGAAAGGTTTAAATGCGTGAAGCCCGCCTGCCGCATGAGTTTCAGGATGTCGCGATCAAGCGTCCAGTAGCAGACGCCGTTCATGGCCAGCAGCTGGATATCTTTTTTGGGGAAGGCCCGGAGAAGCTCTCCGCAAAGGATTTTCATCTCTTTTTGGTCAAAAGAAAGGTTGTCGTCCTCAAAATCAAAAACGCGGTAGCCTTCCCCGTAGCGTTGGCGGATCTCGGCGAGGATGTTCTGCGGGGACCGGCGCCGGCATTGATGTCCGAAAGTATGATGGACCGAGCAGAAAGCGCAGCGGTAAGGGCACCCGCGCGAAGTGATGATGAAACAAAGCGGCTTTTTTTCGAAAACATAATGATCCTTGGGGAAGTCCGAGAGATCCGGGAAAGGCAGCGACTCGATCGGGAAGTTCTCTTCCCGAGGATTCAGGACCACTTTCCCGCCCGCCTTGTAACCCAGGTTCGGAACATTTTTAAAGCCCCGATTTTTTTCGAGAGCCTTTAACAATGCTACGAACGGTTTTTCGCCCTCGCCCTGGATCACAAAGTCGATCGCGGGATGCGACAGCATGAATTCCGGCATTGCCGAGACTTGGGAGCCTCCAAGCAGGATGGGGACCGCGAGTTTTTTCTTGATCGCCTCGGCACAGCGCAGGACTTCCCGGTGATAAGGCGCAAAAAGAGAGGCGATGCCGACAAGATCCGGTTTTTCTTTTTCGACCTCTTGAGCGATGGTCTCAAAGTCCGCGCCGAAATGGTAATAATGATGGAACGACGAAAAAGGACTTTTGTCGTCTTTGGCGTAATAGTCTTTCAGGTAAACAAGCTCGCGGGGAAGAGGGATCGTCCGGCGGCCCCAGCCTTGATGATAATCTTTGATCGTGACCTGAACGCTAGGAAGATATTTTTGGGCTGCCGCTTTGAGGTAAGCCAGGCCGACCGGTTGAAGGCGGATATCCGTGTTGTAGAAATCTTCTACCGGAGGTTGGAGGAGCAGGACCTTCATCGTTTCATGGAAGAGGCTCTGAGAAGACAGTCCTCAAGCTCCTCCGGAAGCGGGGCTTCTACCACAACGGGTTTTCCGGTCGAGGGATGGGGAAAAGCCAATCGCCAGGCGTGAAGAAAAAGCCGGCGAAGTCCGAGAGCTTCGCGGATTTCTTTATTGAGCGTAAAATTACCATAAACCCGGTCGCCCGCGACCGGATGGCCTCGATAAACGGTCTGCGCGCGGATCTGGTGCGTTTTTCCTGTCAGGAGTTCGATCTCCAGAAGCGACAAGTTGAGTTTCGGGAAATATTCTTTAAGTTTGTAATTTAAAAAGGCGTTCGGCCTTCCCGAAGGATGGACCGCGACCCGGAGACCGCCTCCGGCCCTTCGTTCCACCAGCGCGTCCCGCCACTTTCCGTGCGGCGGCATCGGCCGTCGTGACACCAGCGCGAGATAGTTCTTTTTTACCTCTCCTTTTTCAAAAAATGCGCGGCAAGCGGCGGCGCTTTTCTTGCTTTTTGCCGCAAGGAGTACGCCGGAAGTGTCCTGGTCGAGACGGTGGATCAGCCAAAGGGGTCCCGCGGGCGTTTGAAAACGCCGTTCTCCAAGATCATAAGGACCTTCAAAAGAGCAGGAGGCATTTTGTTTCCCGGGATTCGGATGGGAAAGAACGGCTTCGGGCTTATCGATGAGCAGAAGGTCCGCATCTTCAAAAAGGACCGGGCAACGCGTGTAAGAGCCGTTTGTCATGAAGGGCAGGGTCTGACCTGTCGCACAGGTTGAAAAGATCAACCTGCGCGACAGGCCCGGACAGTTAACGGCAGCAGCGACAGGACTTCTTCGCGGCTTTTTTCGTTTTCTTCTTTGCGGCTTTCTTCGCTTTTTTGGCCATGGAGCCTCCTTGATGGGTTGAGGTGCGTTTAAAGCTTGTTAAAGAACATGAGAGCGCCGATCACAACGAATGCCGTCGCGCCTCCGTAACGGATCCACTCCGGAC
>CAZGCC010000192.1:0-584 GCA_964524195.1 uncultured bacterium
AGCCGAGAAGGTTCTTAAAGCAGGAGCTCCGGAAGTCTTCGAGGATGGCGATGTGTGCTTCGGGATGCCGGGTTTGGAGCTCGAGAGCGATATTGGAGCCGATAAAGCCGGAACCGCCCGTTACAAGGATGTTCTTCATAGGGGCACATGGTATCTAAAATTCTCAAAAGTTCAACTTCAAAATGCCGATAATCCTGCTAGGATATAAGCCAATGAAAAAACACTGTTATCTTCTAAGCATTATCGTGGTTCTGAGTTTCCTCCTGGTTCAGACGTCTGTCTATGCGGGGGCGGGTCAGGATGCCGCTTATGTCGCTCGCGGGGCCGGGAAATTTTTTGGGAGCGTGTTTGCGATCCCCAAAGCCATGCTTCAGGACTCCGGGCGGGTGATGTTCCCATTCGGGCTTGTGACGGGGGCTGTGCGGGGAACCGTTCAAATGGTCGGCGGGATCGTGGGCGGGGCTGTGGATGTCGCGCAAGGCTCCGCGCCCTACGCTAAATACGCCGCTTTAGCTCTTTAAAATTTTTCCTCTTCCGCTCGATCCAAACGCCTACGCTTTCCGCGTTTCGCATTGCTTCCGGTT
>CAZGCC010000192.1:594-2530 GCA_964524195.1 uncultured bacterium
CACCGGGGTGGTTGGAGGGACCGTTGATGTCGCTCGAGGCGGTGCCCCCTACGCCAAGTACGCGGCCCTGGCGCTTTAGGAATTCTTCTTTCCGTTCCTTCGCTCGATCCAGACCCCTGCGCTTTCCGCGTTCCGTATTGCTTCCGGTTTTGAGATCCTGATCGAGACCTTTGAAATGGGGAATTCCTTTAAAAGGACCGCGGCCAACCGTTCGGCGAGGGTCTCGATCAAAAAGAAACGGCTGGATGCGATAAAGGCGCTCGCTCTTTCGGCTATCCTCTTATAATTCACCGCATCGCCAAGATGGTCTTTTGCGGCGGCTTTCCGGACAGACACAGGGAATCCCAGATCGATCACGATTTTTTGCTTCCGCTTGCGTTCCCGGGGAAGCGTTCCGATAATGCACAGGGCGCTCAATCCCTGAATGAATATCTTGTCAGTCATGCGGCTAGTGTACCACTTGAAATAAGGGTTTCAAAGTGTCAGAGCATCAAAGTTCCAAACCGTTCAGTGCTGGCTTTGAGCCCTGACACTCTGATACACTGACACCCTGACACTTTAATCCAATGCATGTCCAATCCTATGGAAACTATTGTGGAAACAAAACCCTTGTGCCCGCTTTTTGGAAGTTGCGGGGGATGCCAATACCAGGACATTCCTTACGAAGAAGAACTTTCCCGTAAAGAGCTGATCCTCAAAGAACTTCTGACGAAAGAGTTAAATCTTTCCGAAGATATCTTTGACCCCATCGCGCCATCGCCGGAATTCTATCATTATCGTAATCGTCTCGATCTGACCCTTCGCAAGCGGAATAACGGGGAGAGGCAGATGGGTTTTATGCTGCCCGGGACGCAACGGCTTCAGGAAGTTGCAACCTGCGCGATCGCTCGCAAAGAGATCAATGATTTCATCCCTTCGTTAAAAGAAGAGGCTGTGGCCAAACTTCCCGAGAATTACAAGGTGGCGAATCTGGTGGTTCGGGTCGGGGAAGACGGCCGCGTATTCTGGGGCGGGATCGGCCGTCATTCACTCCGGATGAAAGAGGAGAATTATTTCTGGGTCACCGTCAAGGGCCGGAAGATCTTCTACGCCCTGAACACATTCTTTCAGGCGAATCTTTCGATCTTGGAGAAAATTGTTTCACGGATCGAAAGCCTCATCGTCTGGAAGGACGGCACGGTTTTTCTCGATCTCTATTCTGGCGTCGGACTTTTCGGCATCGCTCTCGCGGATCGCGCCCGGGAGGTGGTGATGATCGAGGAGGGGGGTGATTCCGTGGATCTCGCACGATTCAATGTTCAGTATCACCGGCTGGAGAATGTCAAAATGACCGTTGGGAAGGTCGAAATCCAATTGCCCGAGATCCTGAAATCGCTGCAGGGCAGGCCTTGTGTGGCATTGATCGATCCTCCTCGCGGGGGGCTTGCAAGTTCCGCGATCGAAACTCTTGGCGAGGCGACCAATCTTGAGTCTTTATTTTATTTATCCTGTTCACCGGAATCCCTCGCCCGGGACCTGAAGCATTTGTCAAAAGTTGGCTGGAAAGTCCGGCGGATCATGCCTTTCGATTTTTTCCCCAGGACGAGACATTTGGAGACTCTGGCATGGTTGCATCGCTAGCGATAAACAAGTCATCCCCGAATGCCCTGCCGGGGCAGGTCGGGGATCCAGAAAAGCAAAAGAATGGATTCCCGCTTACCCTAAAGGGCTGCTTTGCTGAAGCATGCGGGAATGACAGTGAAAAGAAAGAGCGGAAGTTTGCGGAGGAAAAATACGAACCCCTTGTTTTCAGTGAATTCTTCGGAAATTCTCACCCCGTCGAGATGGAGATCGGCTGCGGGAAGGGAAAATTCCTTGTAGCCCGGTCGATCGAGCACCCGGGTACGAATTTTCTCGGGATCGATCGCGTAAGCAAATTCATGAATATCGGGAAAAC
>CAZGCC010000193.1:0-2529 GCA_964524195.1 uncultured bacterium
GATTGGAACAAAAAAAACCGCTGTTTATGTCTGCCTGGTCGTGGTGATGGCCACGATCAGTGGCATGATCTTTGGCGCTATCGTTCAATAGGAGAAAGATATGGATAAAAATATCAAGCAACGGGTCAAGGAAGGTTATGGGAAGATCGCTTTGCAAGGAAGCTCTTGTTGTTCGTCTTCATCTTGTTGCGGCGGTTCGAATCTTGCCAAAAATATAAGCAAAACTGTTGGGTATAGCGATGCCGAAATGGACGCCGTTCCCGAGGGCGCTAATCTTGGATTGGGGTGCGGCAATCCTGTCCGGGGCGGGATTTGACGCATTTCTTGCGGCCCAAAAAGTGGGCGAGATGGGGCGTGTTATAGGCGTTGATATGACGCCGGAAATGCTCAAGCGTGCTCGCGCCAATGCGGCTAAGGGTCATTATGACAATGTGGAGTTCAGGCAGGGAGAGATCGAATATCTTCCGGTGGAGACCCGTTCGGTAGATGTGATCATTTCAAACTGTGTTATCAATCTTTCTCTGGAAAAAGCCAAAGTGTTCAAGGAAGCTTATCGAGTTTTGAAGCCTGGAGGCAGACTGATGGCGTCGGACCTGGTGCTGACACGGGACCTGCCGGAGGATCTGAAAGGATCGATCGACGCCTATGTAGGGTGTCTTGCTGGAGCAATCAAAAAGGATGATTATTTGAGGTTTATCAAAGCGGCAGGATTCCAGGATGTCAAAGTGATCAGTGAGGCAGGTTATCCTGTGGATGCGATGTTTGAGGATCTCAAAAGCGCTGAAGGCGCGGTAGTCAGCGTCAAAGTTTTGGCCATAAAAGGAAAAACACAGGGGGTATGAAATGAAAATAGAGATCTTGGGAACGGGTTGTCCGAAATGCAAGCAGCTTACGGCGAATGCCGAGGCGGCAGTTAAGGAGCTTAATGTTCAGGCCGAGATCGTCAAGGTTACGGAAATCGACAAAATTACTGATTACGGGGTCATGATGACACCGGCTTTTGTGATAAACGGAGTCGTAATATCTTCCGGCAAACTTCTTACTAAGGACGAGATCAAAAAGATCCTCGCGAAATAATTTGGAGAAAAAAATGAAAAAATATCTACGGATATCTCTTCTGCTGGCGGCTGTTGCGCTGGCAAATCATTTACTCCTTGGAGTTTCTCCGGCTATGGCCGAGGAAGCTTCGGCGGGCGGTACGGTCACTGCGTATTATTTCCACGGGGCCTTCCGTTGCCCGACCTGCCATAAACTGGAAGAGTATGCCAAAGAAGCCATAGAAAGTAATTTCAAGAAGGACCTGGCTTCCGGAAAGCTCTCATTCAAGATCGTGAATGTCGAGAACAAAGGCAACGAGCACTTTGTGCAGGATTATCAGCTCTACACAAAATCTGTTGTCCTTTCTCTTTCAAAGGATGGGAAGGAAGTCCGTTCCAAGAACCTCGACAAGATATGGCAATTGGTACGGAATAAGGAACAGTATGAGAACTATGTGCGGGACGAAGTGGCCGCGTTCCTGAAGGAGGCATGATGGACCCGTTCTGGGTCGGGTGGTTTTCCGCGCTTTGGCTGGGTATTCTGACCTCGATCAGTCCTTGCCCTCTGGCGTCGAATATCGCCGTGGTCTCATTCCTCTCAAAAAAGATCGCGCATCCGGCGGCTGTTTTCATTTCAGGCCTGGCGTATACGATTGGGAGAATGGTTTCCTATGCCGCCGTGGGATGGATCATCATTCATTCTCTGGTAAGTGTCCCTGAGATCGCGATGTTCCTCCAGAAATATATGGGAAAAGCGTTGGGTCCGATCCTTATAGTAACCGGGTTGATCCTGCTCGAAGTACTTGTGTTCCGGCTGCCCGGTTTTTCTCTTTCCCAAAAACATCATAATAAGCTCGCCGAATCCGGAGCGCCGGGCGCTTTTTTGCTCGGTTTTATTTTTGCTCTTGCGTTTTGTCCTGTTTCTGCGGCGCTTTTTTTCGGGAGTCTTATCCCTCTGGCATTGAATCATTCCGTGGGGACGCTTCTCCCGTTCGTCTACGGGATCGGCACCGGTTTGCCGGTGTTCGCTTTTTCGGTGGCGATCGCGGTTGGCGTAAAGTCGCTAAGCCATTGGTTCCATAAACTGACCCAGATCGAACTTTACACGCGCAAGATCACAGGCGTGATCTTTATCGGCGCAGGCCTTTATTATGTTTGGGCCTATTGGCTCCAGGGAGGAGCTTCATGAGCGAATGCCATAAGAAACGGCTATCATTTTTAGATCGCTTTTTGACGCTTTGGATCTTTCTTGGCATGGGCATAGGCGTTGCCGCAGGGTATCTCTATCCTCCGGTCGTGGATTTCTGGAACAAGTTCCAGGTGGGGACAACGAACATCCCGATCGCGATCGGGCTGATCCTGATGATGTATCCGCCTCTCGCCAAAGTGAAATACGAGGAGCTTGGCGATGTGTTCAAGAACACCAAAGTCCTCGGTCTCTCGCTGGTTCAGAACTGGGTGATCGGGCCTGTCCTCATGTTCGTGCTCGCGA
>CAZGCC010000194.1:0-2526 GCA_964524195.1 uncultured bacterium
CTGGCCGTTATCGGCCTCCCCCTGGGGGGATGGTTGGCCGATGTCTGGTTTAAGAAGCGGCCAAGTTCACGACTGCTATTTCCGGCGATTATGGTAGCCTTGAGTTCAATCGTTGTGTTTATCGCTTTTTCTTTTCTTGAGGGAAAGGCGCAATATATGGCGCTTCTACTATACGGGGTATTGGGCGTAGGATTTGTCGCGGCAGCGATCACCGCCACCCAGGAGACTGTCCATGCAGGGCTTCGGGCAATCTCCTACTCCGTTTGCGTCATCGTTCAGAATATCCTGGGGGCGTCCTTGGGTCCTATTGTGATCGGCGCATTTTCCGACGCCTATGGCATCAAGGTGGCGATGACGATTCTACCTATTTTCCTCGCGGTATCGGCCGTGATGTTTTTTGCCGGGTCCTTCTTTTACGAAAAAGATCTAAAAAAGGTAGAAAAGGTGACCTTGGAATGTGAAACTTGATAAGGAGGATTGGTAAGGAGTAAGTTATGAAAGCTGTTGTATTTCGACGGGGCATCGGGCTGGTCTATGAGGAGGTTCCCGATTATAAGGTAGCGGCAGACGAGGTTTTGGTCAGGATAGCCAATACGGGCTTTTGCGGTTCCGACCATTCTTTGGTAGCAGGCGGGCTTGTGGCTGATGGCTATATTTTGGGTCATGAGATTAGTGCCGTCGTAGTTGAAAAAGGCTCAGCCGCTAAGGGTCCCCCGGTGGGCACGAAAGTATGTATTCGTCCCACTTACTGCGGCCACTGTGCCAATTGTCTGGCAGGCAAGCCTCATCTCTGCCGGGTTTCGAGGCGAACAGCAGGCATTGGTGATCTGCCCGGCGGCTTTGCCGAGTATATCAAAGTCTATCCGCAGATGCTGATTCCTATTCCCGTTGGCGTTGATTCCCGCAATGCAGCTCTCGCAGAGACCTTTGCCTCTGCCTTACATGCCATCAATTGCACTGGCGATACAACCGGTTCAGTTTTGGTGATGGGGGGCGGCCCCATAGGTCTTAGTGCTGTTCGCATCCTCAAAATTCTTGGCTATGGCCCTATCGTGCTTTTAGAACCGGTAAAGGCAAAGAGAGAGATTGCACTTAGCTATGGAGCCGACCACATATTCGATCCGGGCGAAAAGGATCTGAACAAACAATTGCTTGCGATAGTTCCGAATGGGTTTCCCAAGGCGTTCGAATGTTCCGGAGTAAAGGCCAACATCGGTCGCGCCATCACTCTGGCAGCCGATGGTGGGCAGGTCTGCATTGTTAGCGTCATGTTTTCACCTTTAGAAATTACCGAGCCCTATCTTATCAATTTCAAGGAAATTCGTCTCACTGCTTCCATCTCCAATACCCACCAGGAAAATATCCAGTGTCTGGAATGGATGGCCTCAGGAATTTTAGATGGACGACCGCTTATCTCCGATGATGAGCCATTGGAGCACTTGCCTGTCGTTTATCGTGAGAGAATCGACACAGGTCTTGCCGTTAAAGTGATGTTGATCATCGGAGAAGAATTCTAGTGGCGAGGGTTGATGGCAAACCACGGTTTCTGCCTCTTGAAAGGGCACAAGGCGGCCTTACAATAGCAAATAGGATCTTCGGGAGGGATTTTAATTTTCGGTGACAAACCTTCCCGATGATTCTTGAGCCATGCTTCAGCCTCTGCTTTATTATCCACAAAGCCTGCGCAGTAAGTCGTCTTTCCGCGACAGTGGATGAAACCATAGAGAAGTTCAAATTGTTCATTCATATATAGCGTCTCACGGAAACCTGGCTGGCATGGCTATTGGACTTGCACTGTTCTTTGATGTAGCGCGAAAGCGCATTGCTCTGAGAATTTCTGCATTGGCGAACTTCATCACCTCTTCGGCGCAGCGCCGGAAGTCAGAACCAGAGTCAAGCTTTGCTAGAAGACGCTCCAGACGATCCCGGCCTGTGTTTTTGGCCCTGGTAAGTTCGTTGAAGAACTGCCGTTGTACATGGAGCATAATCAGCAATTCCCGCCGCTGGCTCCAATTTTTCATCCACCGACCATACCTAGCCATGAATGTTTTTGTTGATTGCATCATGACGTCTATCCTTTAATATTTATGTATGAGAGAGTATAGAAATATTCAGCTTTGCATGTCAAGAAAATACGGCCTGCAAAATGAAGGAGAGGCGCCTATTTTGTCATAGAAAGAGAATTATTTTAATTCATCGAAAGCGGTAATTAAACCTTGAGGGAAAACATCAATTTTATCATCATCTTACTTTTAAAATCTTTTCACTGTCATTTGATGATTAAATATATTATCATATGGCCAAGCAAAATAGAAAAGGAGATATTTTTATGGTAAGCCTCATCAAATGCAAAGCCTGTGGTTATGTAACCAGCGAAGGGAAGATAAAGGATATCTGCCCTGCCTGTGGTGTTGGGGCAAAAATGTTTGAGGGCTATAAAGATCCGGTTTCGGAAAAGAGGCGTATGCTTCTTGGTCTTCACTCACATCCCATTATGGTGCATTTTCCGGAGGCATTTTCTATTAC
>CAZGCC010000195.1:0-2512 GCA_964524195.1 uncultured bacterium
CGAGGGCATGCAGGGCCAGCAAGAGGTCCTGATGCGTGTCATGGCTTTCGCGGAAAATTTGCTGGAGCATACCCGCGGCGGGTTGGTGGCGGGAGTAGGCGTCGCGGTCCTTCTTTGGTCCGTGATCCAGGTGCTTGGGAATATTGAAACAGCTTTTAATGGTATCTGGGGGATCAAAAAGCAAAGGAGTTTGGGCAGGAAATTTACGGACTATCTTTCCTTTATGTTGATCGTCCCGATCTTTTATGTTGTGGCAAGCAGCGCGACGGTGTTCGTGGCCAGTCAGATCGCGACGATCACGCAAAAAATGGCTTTCCTGGGCGCTGTGGCGCCGCTGATCCTTATGGGGCTCAAGATCTTTCCCTTTCTTGTGTTCGGGGGACTTCTGACCTATCTCTATATCGCTATGCCGAACGGAAAGATCCATTTTAAATCAGCGCTTCTTGGCGGTATTGTGGCGGGCATTCTTTATCAGGTTGTCCAACTCATCTATATCCGGTTCCAGATCGGGGTTTCTAAGGCAGGCGCTATTTACGGAAGCTTTGCCGCCCTGCCGCTTTTTTTGATATGGCTTCAGATGAGCTGGCGCATTGTGCTCTACGGTGCGGAACTTGCGTTCGCGCATCAAAATGAACAGACCTTTGAATTCGAGCAGGATTGTCTGAGCGCCAATTATGAGACCAAAAAATTATTGTCCCTCAGGATCGCGCAACTCTGCGTCAGCCGGTTCGCCGCGGGACTTCCGGCCCTTTCCGCCGAGGAGATCGCCGCGCAGTTGGAGATGCCGGTGCGTCTTGCCCGGGATCTTTTGTTCCATCTGACAGGGGCGAATATTTTGACGATCGCGCAGGGTGAGAGCGAACGGGACCGCCGCTATCAGCCTTCCCGCGATGTGGGGGATATGACGGTGCAATTCGTGATCGAACAAATGGAAAAAGCGGGGACGAGTGATGTTCCCGTTGCGGAAGCGCCTGAGCTTGAAAAGTTGCGGGGATCGCTTGCCGCGTTCGAGCGGGCCATTCAGAAATTGCCAGAGAACCGGCTTCTCAGGGACCTGGGGCCTATCCCTTCAAAATAGTGGAGACTGGGCCGCTCGAAGCGACGGCTCGGTCTCTATTTTTAGTTTTGAATTTTGTTCTGCTTCGCCTCCCCTTGCCTTAAGTTTGATTTCTTGAATGGCTGACAAGGGTTGCCCCAATTTCTACTTTGTTGAAATAGACAGGTATTGGGACTAGAATCTCCGATCTTCATCCAGAGGACGGGAGTGTTTTTAACTTTTTCCTAAAAGGAGTAACTCATGTACCGGGAACAGATCAAAGTACTGGATTGCACGATCCGCGACGGCGGGCTGATGAACAATCACGATTTCAGCGAAAGCTTTGTCCGGAATGTCTTCAAGGCTGTTTCCGAAGCCGGGATCGACTATATGGAGATCGGTTATAAGAATTCCAGAAAACTTTTTCCCGGAGACAAGTACGGCGCCTGGAAATTCTGCAGCGACGAGGATATCCGCAAAGTCACAAGCGGGATCCCCTCCAAGACCAAGATCTCAGTCATGGTGGATGTGGATCGCGTGGACCTGGACGATATCAAGCCCAAGAAGGAAAGTCCGGTCGATATGATCCGCACGGCGTGTTATGTGAAGGATGTTGATAAAGCGATCTTTATGGCCAATCACTTCGCGGATAAAGGATACGAAACCGCCGTGAATCTTATGGCTATTTCCAAGGTGCTTGAAGTGGAGCTGGCAGAATGTTTTACCCAGCTTGAAAAAGAATGCCGGTGCAATGTGGTGTACCTGGTCGATTCGAACGGTGCGCTTTATCAGGAGACCACCGAATACCTGATCAGGAAAGCCAAAAGCATCATTAAGACCAAAGAGATCGGGATGCACGCGCACAACAACCAGCAGCTCGCTTTCGGAAACACGATCGAGGCGATCATTCATAATGCCAACTACCTGGACAGCACGATCTTCGGGATGGGGCGTGCCGCGGGGAATTGTCCGACGGAACTGCTCCTGGGATTTTTGAAAAATCCGAAGTTCGATATTCGTCCCATTCTGGATGTGATCTCCAAGGAAATGGTCCCCTTGCGGGAAAAGGTGGAGTGGGGTTATGTGATTCCTTACGCTATCACGGGGATCCTGGACGAACATCCCAAATCCGCCCTCAAACTCCGCGAAACTGACCGGAAAGATAACTACCGCGAATTTTACGATAGCTTTGCGGGAAGCTCCGAAGTCGAATAAATATGGATCTTAAGAAGTTCCGCAGGAAGCCCGTTCTCGGGATCTTGCGGGGGATTTGCCGGGCTGATCTGGAACCCTTGTTCGAGAGCGTCATTGCAAGCGGTCTTGAGGCGATCGAGATCACCATGAATACCCCGAACGCTTGCGGACTTATTCGGACCGCGCGTAAGCGCTACAGGGATCGTCTCATGATCGGCGCGGGAACGGTCCTGAACATGAAAGATCTCCAGACACCCAATGAAACGCCATCTTGCACCGAAA
>CAZGCC010000196.1:0-2140 GCA_964524195.1 uncultured bacterium
CCGTAGGCTGTCCCTGATCATCCAGAATATTTTCCTGGGTCTCAACAATGGAGAAAAACGCCAGCATCCCGTTCCAACCGGCTTCCAACTGTGCTTGCCTATAATGGCCCAAAAGATCTTTGAGTTTTTGGAGAGCTTCCTCTTGAGTCATCCGGGAGGTGGTGTGGTCTCCTGATGCGATCGCAACAAGTATCTCAGCCCAGAATCCGACCAGTGTCGACTGGCTGTAATCGGCAGGGTCGCTTCCATTCCCCTGATAATTATCCAAAGGAAGTCCTGTGAGAGCATGGAGACCGATCCCGGGCCTGAAAAAATCCAGCTGCTTTTCGATCAGCCTGTCACGATATGCCAACTCTTCCGGCGTCAGAGGCTGAGGAGATACGGGCTCTAAAGGGGGCCAAGTATTTTCAAAATTCTCATCAAATTCCAGGATCTGGCCGTCCAGGGTAACTTGCTTGTAGAGCACGCCGTTCCGGATCAGCTGTTGAGTGCCGTCCCGGTACAGGATCTCGCCGGAAAGGATATTTCCGGAAGCATCGATCGTGAGCCCGCGCAATTCCATTTCTGAAAATTCCATCGATGGAATATAACCTTGCCCATAAGGTAATTCCGGGACCGATTCGGCGGTCAGCTGAACTTCCTTGGATTGGATATAGCGAACAGGCGCGCCGTTCTCGAATTCAAGCCGCCCGCCTCCGGGAAGCTCCATCGAAACAAGTTCGTTGACCCGCTCAAGGGTTCCCTGTGCATTGGTAAATTCGATAATCTTATAAACGCGCCCGTCCGTCATATGGATCTCGGAAGGCTTGTGCTCTGGAAACTTTCCGGGTTCTTTGTAGAGAATATAAAGCGTCCTGTTTCCCTCCGGATCGATATGTTCCGTCAGATAGGAATCCCGGAAAAGGTCGACCGACCCATCCGTATTCAGCCGGCGAAATCCGGTCAGACTTTGCCCATCCCAGACAAGCTCGTTCAGAATACCGCCATCGGCCAGCATGATCTGATCCAAGTTCCGCGAGATAACATTTAGAAGCGTCCCATCACTTAGCCGGATACCGCTCAGGTTCCCCTGCGGATCAAATACCTGCTCGAAACCATTTCCTTTCAAAGAAAGCGAAAAAAGGTCGGGATCCTCCGACATCTGGCTCTGGATCGTCAGCATGGTCCCGGATGCGTCCGTCAAGGAAATGGGAAGACCGTTTTTCAGTTCCAGGATTTCACCCCGGCTTGAAACAACTCTTTTCATAACACCCGTGGCGTCATACTCCATGACGCGGGAGATCTCATCTTCAAGGGTCGCCTTGATCGAAGGATAGCGATCCAGGTTCGTCAGGATCGTTTCCAAGGGAATAGTTACGGTTCCCCCCGAGGGCGTGATTGAAACCAGCTCCGAACGATAACCGGTCAGAGCAGTCCCTTCGTTAAGAATGGAAACTTCGTAGTGGTATTCGTTGCCCGAAGAATCAAGATACCAGATTAAAAAACCATCCTTATAAAAGATCTCCGTACCGGCGTTTTTCTTGATCCAGACAGGCCTCCCTTTCTCATCATAAAGACCCGCCACTCCTTCCTCGAAGCTCGCGATGGAAATAGTTTTTCCTGATCCGTCGTATTGATAGGCAAAACGGATCTTCGAGCCGCCCGCCGTCAACACATACGCCACAGTCCCGTTTTCGTTATAGACTGTTTTTTCGCCCGAAACATTCTCGCGGTAAATGGCGCGCCCATTTTGAAAAAGAAGTTTGTCCCCATTACTAAAAATAAGAACACCGCCCGCAAGCTCTTGGGACGCACCAAGCTCCGGATTGAGCAGGATAAATTCACCCGATTTTTCAATACCAACGAGCCGTTCTCCTTCATATCTCAAGATCAGACCATTGGACGCAGTTAGCGATATCCCTCCGGGAGGAAGCGAGGAAGTAACGGGCATCGGAGGAAGAGCGGCATCGTGACTATTCAGAATGACCGCGTGTTCGACAAAGGTCGCGGAAGCACCGGCCGAGGCGCATACCATCAACCGATTCTCGCTCGGCTGAAGCTGCCAGGCTTCCTGTTGTTCGATCCCGTTAATGGAGTAGCGCAACATATAGAGAGGGTTATTCGTACTTGAAGCCGAAAGGAATTGAACAACGGGACGCAG
>CAZGCC010000196.1:2150-2510 GCA_964524195.1 uncultured bacterium
CTGAGACGAACCGGATCTTGTCTGAAAAAGAAGCGCTATTTCCCGCCGCATCACGCAGCTGGCAAAGAATTTCCTTCTCACCCTCGCCTTCGGGAAGCATAAGAACCTTCATCCCGGAAAACTCTCCCCATTCGGTCCAATTGGCCCCGCCATCCGTTGAAAAACGGACATCCCTTAAAGGAGAATCATCTCGAGCATCGATAGCAAGAACAACCGTCCGGGAATCCGTTTCTTCATCGCCGTCATTTATCTGAAGATTTCCGGCGGGTGGGATCTGATCCAACATCACGCATACTGTTTTTGTGGTTTTATTACCAAAAATATCCGCCGTCTCAAGCGCGACCGTGTTCTGCCCCTCCG
>CAZGCC010000197.1:0-2488 GCA_964524195.1 uncultured bacterium
GAAAAGTCTGTGGTGAAAGAGCGTCTTGCGTTTGAGGAAGAAGTGATTCAGGATTTACCTGTTGATCTTGTGAATTTTTTGAAGCGAAACAGCCCGGTTTTTGGGACAGCTTCACTTGCGCAGGTGCTGTGGGGGATCGTTGTTTCGGCGGATGTTTCTAAGCTGGACGCGTCAGGGGCGGTGAATGTTGCGGTGGCTATGCTGAAGGCTTACGCCCAAATGCAAAGGAGGGGTCAGTTCAGCCCGGCGATCTTTGGGGAAGCGATTCAGGACATCGTGAAACAGAATCCCGTTTTTCGCACTTCGAATGCTCGTGCGCGTACCGTGAAAGCTACGGATCGGTTGCCAGGTAGTGCCGAATTGGCGGGCATGATGATTCAGCTGTTCATGCATACGGGGCAGGAATTCGTCTATGTTTTTGATGAGAATTTACAAGGAGGTTCTGCATGGGAAGCTTTCAAGGAATCTCTCGAAAAAATCCGGGATCTTCCAGACGCGTCGGGAAAACCTATCGGTCACAGGCTTGCCTTTAAACCGGTTCGGCAATCGCAAATGGAGTCCGCGACCGAGAGTGTTGCTGTGACAGATCTTCGCGGGATACTCCGGGAAAATACGATGATCCTCTGGGCTGTTGATAAGATGCCCGCGAGGTTCGAAGCGGGACTTTCGGCATCCACGGTCGTTAGAGTGGCTGGCGATGAGGCGGCATTGCTTGCAGCCTCGCAGAATTTCGCAGGCATGAAAGGAGCTCAAGCCGGTCTGACGATCGGGAAGCCTCAGCCTGAAGAACTCATTAAAGAGCTTCCGAATGTCTTCGAAAAAGAAGGACGCTATTTTAAAATGAATAACAAGAGCTTGGGGGCTCTGGTCGATGTTCTTGCGCGACTGGTTGAAATCCAGTTGACCGCAAGATCAGCTTAAGGTTCGCTTTTTCGGGAAGCGGCGGGGTGCTTATCCCCTTATTTCCTGGTAGCGTTCAAAGTTATTTAGAAATTCCTTCCGGTTCTTGGGATCCCTTATTCCTCTTCACGGGACCACTTCTTATGCCCGGGGTGGGAAGGGAAGAGGGTAACAGCATAATCAAGATGACCACATAATATATTGCTGAAGCCAGTATGCTGATACCATTAACACACATGGTTTGAGAGATGGTGGAAAAAAGATGGGGGCGGCATTGACAGGGGGGACGAGGGGAGTATAATGCGACCATTCGAGGCTTACGGGTCTCGACTCACCTGCAGAGGTTCGTGGCCACCAGATCCCCACTCGGTCACGGACCTCTTTTTTTTCAGCCGGGAGTTGCTTTTCAGCGAACGGACTGATCCCTGCTTCACGGCAGGCAGGCGTCGCGTTCTTTGGCGGATTCGTGATAAGATTTACATAAAATGAACCATTTCAAACGCACTAGTTGAAATGGCTTGCGGAGGGGTTTGTGGAACCTGATAAAGACATACGGTTTACCGAAAAGAAAGTCGACGAGAGCTGGAAGGAACAGGCCGAGAGTGTCAAAGCCAAAGCCGTGCCGTCGCCCTCCGCGGGATCCGGTGCCAAGGCCAAGCCAGCTGAGACATCAAAAGCATTTCTAAGTCTCGTTCAATCGCTTGGTTACCAAGCTCTTATGAGCCTGGGCGAGATCCCTAACCCCATGACCCAGCAGGCCGAGCTTAACCCCGAAGGCGCCAAGGAAGCGATCGATCTTTTGATCGCGCTCCGCGACAAGACCCAGGGGAACTTGAGCGACGATGAAAAGAAGATGCTCGAGACGCTCCTTTCCCAACTCCAGATCAAGTTTTCCCAGAGCGTATGAGAGGGAAAATCCTCCGTTTTTCCATCAGCTTCATAGCGATCGGTCTGATCATTTATTTCATGCGTGGCAAGCTTCACGAGGCTATCGCGATCCTCCGCAGCGGGGTCCAATGGGGTTGGTTTGCCCTGGCGGTGGTTGGATATTTTATCGGTTTGGCTATCGTATCAGTCCGGACTCAGTGGGTGTTTCGCGTGCAGGACATTCGTATGACCTTCCGTGAATGCTATCACCTGACATTCGTCGGGCTATTTTACAACCTTTTCCTTCCGTCAGCCTTGGGTGGGGATGTGATTCGTGCTTATTATGCTTATAAGCAATCCGGAAAGAAGATTGAATCAGCCACCTCCATTTTCCTCGATCGCCTGCTCGGGTTTCTCGCGACCATCACCATGGCGATCCTCGGAATGTTCTATTTCTCCAAGGAAGCTTCGAACCCTTACATTGAATATTCTGTTTATGGAGCCTGTGTGATCCTCGGATTTTGCGTCGCGTTTTTTGCGAGCAAGCGGTTCGCGCGACTTTTTAAAGGGATGACTTTTCTGGTGCCGAGCGTAAAATTCAAGCGCCGTTTGACAGAGGTCTACCACGCGATCTACGGCTATCGTCATCATCAAGGGCCTGTTCTTTTGGCGATCTTGTTGTCTTTCGCGGGACAAGCCGTTTTTATTACCGTGAACTATC
>CAZGCC010000198.1:0-429 GCA_964524195.1 uncultured bacterium
GGGGGGGGTCCTTTTTCAGGGGCTTTGTGCTTTATTTGGATGGAAAATCGCAAAAAGAACGCATGCTTTATTATTTGCGCCCTTCTATCGCTTTCTTAAAAAAATTGGGATTCTCTCGTATTAACTGTTGTGGGAATGTTATAAGTGGTTGAGGGGTAAGGGGGAAAAACATCTAAGGTCTGTTTGCGAGAAAAATCTACCACAGGAGGCGTCCTATACGCGGTTATAGTATCACGCGAGCTCTCAATCTGCCGCAGTACCGGGGCGATCGAATATTGTCTGAGACCGTAACAAGAGATTCGCTTCGAAGTCGTTCCTTACAATCTCAAGCCGCTTGTTTGCTCCGGATGCGGCAGGGTTCATGACAAAGGCCGGCATACTTCGCCTTCCAGTTGTAAATCGTCGCATCGCTAACGCCATACTTGCGGC
>CAZGCC010000198.1:439-2485 GCA_964524195.1 uncultured bacterium
CGCTGATTCCGACACCGGCTTCTAACGCTAAACGCGAAAGAACCAAAATAGGTCATGTTTTGAAAAAAGGTGATGATGTCCAAAGTTTGTTATAGCCGGTTTGTGAAAAATTCTTACCACTCTGCAGGCCTGATTTTTCCGGGTTCTCTTTGGAGGCTTTAGGAAGAAGGTCAAGAAAAATGTATGTGTCCATGCTCAAGCAGTAAAGTCCGGTTAGCATAGCGCTTTACGGCGTTCATGTCATGAGAGACAAAAATGATTGTGCGACCGGCGGACTGGAATTCCTCAAATTTTTTATAACATTTTTGCTGGAACTGGATGTCGCCGACGGCAAGCGTTTCATCAAGCAGGATGATTTCTGTGTTGATATGCGCAGCCGTGGAGAATGCGAGCCGGATGAACATTCCGCTGGAATAAGTTTTTATCGGTTGATCGATGAATTCCCGGACTTCCGCGAAATCCACAATAGCATCAAATTTTTTTGAGATCTCCTTTTTGGTCAATCCCAGGATCACCCCATACACAAAAATATTCTCCCGGCCTGTGAATTCCGGGTTGAACCCGCTTCCCAATTCAAGAAGGGCGGCCACTTTTCCGCGCACCTCAATCTCACCGGTAGTCGGGATCGTCGTCCCCGCGATGATCTGAAGAAGCGTGCTTTTTCCAGAACCGTTCTGGCCGATAATTCCCAAGCATTCGCCCTGCTTGACTTCAAAGGAAATATCGCGAAGTGCCCAAAAATCCCTGTAAAATTTCCCAAAGCCGAAGGACAAAAGCTGGTAGATGCGGTGGTGGGAGGTCTCGTAGATCTCGTAGCGTTTACTAATATTTTGAACACGGATTGCAGTTTCAAAGGACATCGGCAAACCATCCCTTGGTTCTCATGAAAAAACAATATCCGGCTTGAAAGACGATCAGGGAAGCCAACCCGACGAGTCCGAGCATGCTCCAATTTGGCCAATGACCTAAAATCAGAACCTGTTGTGTGCTGGAGACCAAGACGGTTAAGGGATTCAAATACATGAATGTTCGAAAACATTCCGGGACCATGGCGAGGCTATAACAGATTGGCGTGGCAAAAAAAAGCAGCTGGACCACGACGCTGACCACGTAGATGATGTCGCGGATATAGACACCTATTGCGGCCATGAACCAAGCGATGCCGCAACAAAAAAGAAACAAGCATAAGAGAATGAACGGAAGCACGAATGCTGTCAGGTATATTTTGTGCAGGAAAAACCCGATGCTGACCATGAGGATCACGCACCAAAGAAGTCCAAAAAAAACCGTACTCATGACGGTAGCAAATGGCAAAGCTTCTAGAGGGAAAATGGTTTTCTTGACATAGTTGGAATTTCCAGAAATTGAGATGGTAGAGGTGTTGGCAGCTTCCGCGAAAATATTAAAAATGGTGATACCGCAGAACATGAGCAAAGCATATGCGGCCTTGGAGTCTCCAAGCTCAGGGTTGGTTCCTTGCGCCTTGAAGATGACGATGAACACGAAAAGGTAGACAGCCAGCATCGAAATCGGAGTTATGAGTAGCCAAAAGAACCCGAGGAGCGTGCCTTTGTAGCGGAGTGCGATATTGCGTTGGGTCAAAATAAAAAGAAGGTCGCGGTATTTCCAGAGATCGCGGAAAGTATCCAGAGGGCTAAGAAGTTGATGCAGCGATTTCTTTTGCATGTTATAAAAATCTCAAGAGTGATCTGAACGGCAGTGTAATCCTGAACCAGAGTATAATCTGCGACAGGTTTATATACCAATTCGCATCTTGAAATGCAAGAACAACTTCGTGCTTTTGAGGTTTGATGCTTGCAAACAGGAAAGCAAAGACGAATTTCCGTCTGTCCAGAGGAGCGAGCTCTTTTGAAAAACGCAGGGAACGGGAAACGGAAAAGCTTTTCGCGTTTATCATCTCGTTCTCCGTTCAATGGCTTTTAGAGTTCTTGCGTATTGAATGCAAACGCATATAATTATGGCGCTTATGCTGAAGACGCTTTTCGAAAAAATTTGGGATTCGCATGTGGTAAAAGCCTTCCCGGA
>CAZGCC010000199.1:0-572 GCA_964524195.1 uncultured bacterium
ACCAGGAAAGGATCATGGAAAGCGGCAGATCATTCACGCCGCAGCCAAACGCCTTGGCGAGTGCCACCGCCACCTGGATCGCAGAATACGCGTCATTACATTGCCCCATATCCAAAAGCCGCGGGATCCCGCCGATATCTCCGAACTCCAGCTTGTTGAATCTGTATTTACCGCACGCGAGTGTCAGGATCACCGTATCCTTAGGCGCCGCCTGAGCGAAATCGGTATAGTAATTGCGGCCGGGTTTGGCTCCGTCACATCCACCGACCAGAAAGAAATGACGGATCTGCCTTGCCTTGACGGCGCCGATCACTTTATCCGCCACTCCGAGAACCGCATTGTGACCAAATCCGACCACAATACTTTTCGCAGGAATGTCTTCCTTGAATCCGCCGGCCTTGATCGCCTCATCGATCACGGGAGAAAAATCTTTTTTCCCGTTCACCGCCTCGATATGCTTCACGCCCGGCCACGCCACAAGCCCGGTCGTAAAGATGCGATCCTTGTAACTGGTCCGCGGCTCCTGGATGCAGTTGGTGGTCATCAGGATCGATCCCGGAAAAGCATCGAAC
>CAZGCC010000199.1:660-2070 GCA_964524195.1 uncultured bacterium
GGAGTCCTTGGCCTGATCCTGCCATGCGCCGCCGTAGTTTGCGACCAGATGCTTGTATTTTTTAAGCCCCGGATACCCATGCGCCGGAAGCATTTCGCCGTGCGTGTAGATATTGACGCCCTTCCCCTCGGTCTGCTGGAGAAGCTGCTCGAGATCCAGCAGGTCATGTCCGGAAACAACAATGGCCGGACCTTTTTTTGCGCCAATCGAGACTCCGGTCGGCACGGGGTGCCCAAAATGATCCGTATGCGCCCTGTCAAGAAGCTCAAGACACTTGAGATTCACCATGCCGAATTCCATATTGATCCTTACAAGATCATCCACGGTCAAACTGCTATCCGTGGTGGCACGCAGACCCTTATGGAAAAACGCGGTCACGGCTTCATCCTCCCGCCCCAGCACGAGCGCGTGATCGGCATAGGACGCCATTCCCTTAAGACCGTAGAGAAGAAGTTCGCGCAAGCTTCGGATATCCTCGCTAATGCTACGATCCGAGAGAATGCCGACCTTACTGCCCTGGTCCAAAAGTCCCGCAAGATTTTCCGCGGGTTTCCAGTAAGCCGCGGGCGGAAGCTCTCCGTCAAAATCATTCCCAACCTTCTTTTTGTAAGCTTCCAGAAAATCCATTTTGATCTTTTCCTTGATCGTGTAAGCCTTCCGGAGGCTGCCCTGGAGCCTTGTGGGGTCAAAATCCACATTCGTGACTGTGGTAAAAAGCGCTTCGACCACAAAAAGATCCGTATCTCTGTCCCTGACCCCCATCTCGCGGGCCATATGCGCGTAAATCGCGATCCCTTTTGTCGCGTGGATCAAGAGGTCCTGCAGCGTTGCCACTTCCGGTGTTTTGCCGCAAACTCCCAGATAGTCACACCCTTTGCCCTTCGCTGTTTGTTCACATTGAAAGCAGAACATGCCCATAAATTACCCCCTGGTTTTCTTTTTTGTTGTCTTAGCTTTGATAAGCGGTTTCACTTGTTGCCCTTTAGCAAGGTTTCTTGGTTTATTTTTAATGGCGATTCTGAGAAGTGAGATCATCTTGGGAGCCACACTTACGGCGTGGATACCCTGCGCCATTAATTTCCGGGCGTACACCGGATTTCCGGCAAGCTCTCCGCACACAGACAAGGGTTTGCGATGCTTTTTCGCCGCACGGGCAACATGTCCTACAAGCGACCAAAAGGCTTTGCGGTCCGGATGATGGTCATAAGCGACCGTTTCGTTATCACGGTCCACGGCAAAAAGATACTGGATCAGATCGTTCGTCCCGAGGCTCCCGAAATCCACGAGCTTGAAAAGCTCCTCCGCGTCCAGGCACACTGACGGCACTTCGAACATGATCCCGTGCCGGAGGGCTCCCGTCCGGATCGACCGGGTCTCCGCGAGGAACGCTTCCTTGAGTTTCAAAAATTG
>CAZGCC010000199.1:2215-2450 GCA_964524195.1 uncultured bacterium
ACTTCGCCATGCGCAGAGGCGCGTGCCAAAGCCCGGGCCTGCGTCCCGAAAAACTCCCGGTTCCCCAGAAGGTAGCGGCTCCCGCGGAAGCCGAGATAAGGATTTTGCTCTTTGGGAAGATCCAGGAACGGAGCATTCTTGTCGCCTCCGATATCGAACATCCTGAAATAGACCGGCTTCCCGGCCATGGGTCGCAGGACATTGGAATATCGCTCGTATTGTTCGTCCTCGCTTA
>CAZGCC010000200.1:0-613 GCA_964524195.1 uncultured bacterium
TATGTCGAGCTTTTGGCGGAGAAGCATTCCTTGCGCGCGGGTTCGGTCGTTGCCCCCGGTTTTCTCAAGCATGAGGAATTGAACGCGCTTTATTGCGGAGCCGAGGCGCTTGTTTTTCCGTCGCTCTACGAAGGGTTCGGAATCCCGATCCTCGAGGCTATGGCCTCGGGATGTCCGGTGATCACTTCAACATGCACATCTACTCCGGAAGTGGCCGGGGACGCGGGCTTGCTGGTTGACCCGCTCAGTACGAATGCCATCGCCCAAAGCCTCAAACAACTGTCCGGAAACGACCGACTGCGAAGCGAATTACGCGTCAAGGGGTTTAGCCAGATCAAGAAATTCTCCTGGCAAAAAACCGCCCGAGAAACCATTGAAGTCTATAAGGAGCTTGTCTGACCATGGTTGTCGAAACCAATCATAAGGATGTGGCGGCATTACAAGCGGAGTATGACCGGCTTTACAAGGAAGCACCGATCCGCGACGAAGACCGCGCCTACGCATGGATCGCGAAGCAGCTCCACAAGAGCATTCCCAATGCTGGGACTATTCTTGATGTGGCCTGTGGGGGAGGCTATTTTCTCCGGGAACTTCATCGTCTATATGGATCTTC
>CAZGCC010000200.1:629-2416 GCA_964524195.1 uncultured bacterium
GTTTGACGGGCATCGATCTTTCCGGCGAAGCGCTTGCCATCGCTCACAAAGAATTCCCGGAGGCAACCTATGCGCAATCGGCGGCCGAGAAAATGAAGTTCGAATCGCAGACTTTTGACGCCGTGACCTGTCTCGGAAGCCTGGAACATTTTCTGAATATCGCGCAAGCTCTGAAAGAGATCAAGCGCGTGCTGCGGCCGGGCGGGATCTTTCTGGCTATGGTGCCGAATATCATGTGGTATCAGGATATTCTTTCTGTTCTGCTCACAAAGAACCGGAAGAGCCGCAACCAAACGCATGAGCTTTTCGCGAGTCATGGGGAGTGGAAGGAGATGCTAGAACAAAACGGTTTTGAAGTTTTCCGGTCGGTGAAATATAACGGCATTGCCCGGGCTTCCTGGAAACAATGCCTGAAGAATCTTTTGATCCCCGAGAGATTCTCTTATCATTTCATCTATCTTTGCAGACCTAAATAACTTATGACCGAATCACTGCGAGAATTGAATGAGGTTTGTCAGAAGCCGGACTATAAAACCAAGGGGAACTGGTATGTCCGAACGATTCTTCGGGACGCCTCTTTGCCTATGACCTGGCTCTTGCTTCACACCCGCGTGACGGCGAATCAGGTGACTTTAGCGTCTCTTGCAATCAGTCTCCTGGGGATGGGTTTTCTTGCCACGCCGGGATCTGCGGCATTTCTCACCGGCGTAGCACTTTTACAGCTTTGGTATTACCTTGACCATGTGGACGGACAGATCGCCCGATATCGCAAAACCGATTGCCTGACTGGTCGATTCCTGGATTTCCTGACCCATCATATCGTGCACACGGCACTCTTTTTTGCGATGGGGTTCTATGCCTATGCGGTGACGGGGAACATTCTTTTTTTGGTCTGGGGCTTTGCGGCTTCTCTGGCCATGCTAACTTTTAATGTCACGCATGATGTGAAATATAAGACCTTTTTTGAGAAAATATTAACCCGGGACAACCCCCGGGGTATGACTTTGCGGCCGCGAGATTCCACCCCGGAGGTTGAAAAAGGCAAAGCGTCTTTACCCAAGCGGATTTTTTCTCTCCTTCACAAACTCTGCGAGATCCATGTGATGATGAATATCCTGACGCTCGCTGCCGTCCTGAAGATTTTTACCGCTGATTTTGACTTCCGGTTCGCTCTTTTTCTCGTTTATGGCGTTATTGCACCACTGATCGCCATCGTGAAGCTGGCTTATATCCTCAAGACTCAAATGATCGACGCTGAATTTCAAGACCTGTTCGCTCGCCATGATGAGTGATTTGACCGTTCTTTCGACCGGCCGGAAGCGGTTGCCTATCAGGATTTTCTTCGTGGTACTGTTGGCCACCCTGAGCTATCTATGTCTCGCCTCCGCAATTCAGCAAGGTCAAACCACGGATGAATCCTTTTTCAGCTCAAGCGGGTACCCGATCGTTCGCTATAACAATTACGAGTTCCTAGGCGAACACCCCCCGCTCGCGCAGCAGATCGGCGCTTTGCCGCTTCTTTTTCTGCAGCCGAAATATCCTATTCAGGATCCGTGGTTCGTTCCCGGAACGGACCGGTTGGACCTCACACAGAACGGTCTCCGCTTTCTTTACAAGCTGGGGAACAACCCGAAGACCCTCCTTTTTCTCCAAAGAATCCCGATCGTCCTGCTGACGGTCCTCCTCGCGATCGGGATCTATGTGCTCGGCCGCAGACTTTTTGGAGAGGGCGGTGCGCTGCTCGCACTCGCTCTTTTTTCATTAGATCCGAATATTCTCGCGCACGG
>CAZGCC010000201.1:0-515 GCA_964524195.1 uncultured bacterium
GACGGTGAATGTCCTGCGCGGCAAAATACATATCCACATGATCCGTCGGCGCGTAGGTGTCGCCGACATAATCAACGGTCGCGCAGCCGGACGCAAAAAGGACCCACGCGCAAAGCGCTAAAGACTTGATCGAAGATCCTGAAAGCTTCATTTTTTCCTCCGTTGGGTTACAAGAAAGCTCTGTTCTGGGTTACTTTTTTTCTTTGGATAAAAGATCGCGGAAACGCTCCAGACTGTTAAAGGGAATGTTCACGGCGAGTTTATTGACAAGCCAGGCCGGGATGTGCCCGCCGACCTCGCTGTGCTGCTGGTAATACATTTCCGTGCGGCCGTCTCCCAGAGGCGTAAAACGCCAAAGTCCCTTCAAATAGGGCATGCGGACTTTTCCCTTCTGCTCAGGATAGCTCATGGATTCGGAAAATGTTCTGTATTCCACGGCCCTGGTGACGGGATCTATAGAAGCTACGCGGCGAAAAACCAGGTCCCGGTCCTTGACCGGCCAGGGCATCGAGATC
>CAZGCC010000201.1:525-932 GCA_964524195.1 uncultured bacterium
AAATAAAGGAGCTTGTCCTTGTACAGAACGGGAGCGTCCTTCTCCTGCCAGAACCGTTCCGGCTGACTGCGTTCTTTTTCGGCCCCTGCGATACTGGGGTCCATGATGAAGGTTTCAGCGTCCCCGAGTACCCGGGCTTCCGTGCATTTGTAGAACCATTCCGTCATCCTTGCGTCGTCTTCGAAGAGGCGAATAGCCTCCTCGGGGCTTGCGTTCAAAACGATTGCCCCCCGATATTCCAGGATCGACGAGCCCTCAACTTTGTGGACAGAGACCTTGATCCCGTCCTCATCTTTTTTAAGCTCCCATGGATACTCCGCGCCGGAAACATTCGCAGGGAACACCATCAAAACCCAGGCTATCAAAAATAAACTGAGTTTTCGCATATTCAAACCTTTAATTCTTGA
>CAZGCC010000201.1:965-2398 GCA_964524195.1 uncultured bacterium
TACTTCCGCCTGCCGTCACAAGCTCCGAGCCCGGCTTCCTCCCGGATACGATGGCTACTGGCCGGGCGATCAAATTTTCTCGCTGGAAATTTTTCAAAATGGCTTGGGCCAACGCTTGGGAAAGGACCGTGGGGACGGCATTCCCGACTTGAAGATTTCTGTCGCTCCGAGAGCCATAAAACTGATAGTTATCCGGAAAGCATTGGATCCTCGCCCCTTCCCTTGTTGTAAGCGGACGGGGAGCCTTGGGATGAATGCACCGGGAAGAAGAAGGAGTGCTTAAATTCCGCGTCACCGTCGTGCAAGGCCTTTTCCACCAGAGGCGGCAATAAGTATTCGGAAAACCGGAGCGAGGCCTCAGTTTTTTGGGAAGATCCTCCGGAGAACCCCCGTCAGGCAAAAGTTCCATTATTTTCACCAGGGCAGGGTTATTGACGGGCGCATTGTGATCCATCACTTGAGAAGGAGCGTTTTTTCTCATAAGCGCCTGGAAACTGTTCTTCGGCGCCGAAGCGTATTCCAGACTCTCTTCCCCCGACCCGATAAAGGGCAGATCCCCTATCGCTTCTTCCAGCGTCAAATAGGGTTTCATGCTTGCATGGAACAGCTCTGAGGGATTCCCCGGGTCATAATGGGTAGGAGAGGGATAATGAAATCCGGTCTTGAGCTTCGTCCCCACGATAATGACCCGCTCCCTGATCTGGGGCGCTCCATAGTCGGCGGCGTTCAGGAGCTTGACCTGGACTTGATACCCGAGCGTTTCAAAAAGGGAAAGGATCTTCCGCAAAAGAGCTCCTTTCTGCATCGAAAGAAGTCCTTTTACATTTTCAAAAAGGAAAAACCGCGGGTTGAACTCTTTCAGGACCCGGTGATATTCCCGGAAAAGCCCGCCCCGGGGATCTTCGCTCGATCTTTTCCCGACCGTCGAGTAGGCCTGGCATGGCGGCCCCCCGATAATGATATCGATCCCGCCCGGACGGATATTCAGATCCTTTTGGACCTCCCGCGCTTTAAATTCTCCGATATCCTTGACATAGACCTTCACGGAGGGATGATTCAGGGAATAAGCGCGGGCCATATTGGGAAGGATCTCATTGGCCGCCACGATCTCAAACCGGTCGTCCCGGGCAAAGCCGTAACTTAGCCCGCCGACCCCGCAGAAAAGATCGATGATCTTCAGTTTTTTATTCAACCCATCCCCCGCCCCGTTAATTCCAAGCGATCTCGGTGTATCGGACCGGCTTATCGGTCAACTTCCAGATAAAATAGTTTTGATCGATATTAAAGACCACTTGCCCTTCCATCTGCTGCCGGGTGATCCAGTTCACATTGTCATCTTCGATAGCATCTAACTTCAAAAAAGCCGCCTGCCCGTTATAAAGATCAAAATGAATGGCCAGCGTATGGATCTTCCGCTCCCGGAAGATCCTCTT
>CAZGCC010000202.1:0-2396 GCA_964524195.1 uncultured bacterium
TCGTCCGGCTCGGGATCGAGCATGCCGAATCTCCGGAATGCACTCCGGCCCATTCAATATGTTCCATCACCGTTGTGACAAAGGTTTCGTCCCCGTCCGAGAGAGCATCAACTTCGCATTCAAGCGCCTTTTCAAGAAAACGATCGATCAGCATCGGGTGCTCGGGACTCACCTTGATAGCTTCGATCGCATACTTCCTGAGCATCTCTTCATCATAAATGATCTCCATGCCTCGGCCGCCGAGCACAAACGACGGACGGACCATCAGGGGATAACCGATCTTCCCAGCGGTCACAAGAGCTTCGTCCAGCGAACGAGCGATCCCGCTTTCGGGCTGCGGGATACCGAGCTCGATCATCTTTTCACGGAAAAGTTCGCGATCCTCCGCAAAGGCGATGCTCTCGGGTGTCGTCCCCAGGATCTTCACTCCGGCATCCTTCAACTGCTTGGCAATATTCAGAGGGGTCTGACCGCCGAATTGCACGATCACGCCTTCCGGCCTTTCTTTTTCATAGATCGTCAGCACATCCTCGACCGTCAAGGGTTCGAAGTAGAGTTTGTTCGCTGTGTCATAGTCAGTTGAAACGGTTTCGGGGTTGCAATTGATCATGATCGATTCATAGCCTGCCGCACGGAGCGCAAAAACCGCATGCACACAGGTATAGTCAAACTCGATCCCTTGCCCGATACGATTCGGGCCTCCGCCAAGGATCAGTATCTTTTTGTTTTTCGAAACCGCCACATCTTCTTTGCCTGGATGGTAGGTCGAGTAATAGTAGGCCGCATCTTTCACCCCACTCACGGGAACTGCCTCGTAGCGGGCGATCTTCCCTAACCGGATCCGTCGTTCCCGCACCGCGGCTTCAGAAACTCCAAAAAGACCCGCAAGATAACGGTCCGCAAAACCCCACTCCTTGGCTTTGATAAGCTCCTTATCCGTGAATTTGTCCCAAGAGTTCTTGAGGATCTCTTCTTCAAAGGTCACGAGCTCTTTCATTTCGCCGATGAACCATTCTCCGATATGGGTCATCCGGTAAAGCTCTTCGACCGAGAAACCTTTACGGAGAGCTTCATACATCAAGAAAATCCTCTCGCTGGAGGGATGGGCCAGCCGTTCGCGAAGTTGCTCAACGGAAAGCTGTTTAAAATCCTTCGCGCCACCAAGGCCATAGCGGCCGGTTTCAAGAGACCGGATCGCCTTCTGGAACGCTTCTTTGAAATTCTTTCCGATGGACATAACCTCGCCCACAGCTTTCATCTGGGTCCCGAGAATATCCTTCGCTTTAGGAAATTTCTCGAAAGCCCACCGGGCGAACTTGACAACCACATAGTCCCCGCTGGGAGTGTACTTTTCGAGCGAACCGTCACGCCAGTAAGGAATCTCGTCCATAGTAAGACCCGCGGCAAGCCGGGTTGATACCATGGCGATCGGAAAACCGGTTGCCTTGGAAGCGAGGGCCGAAGACCGGGAAGTTCGCGGATTGATCTCGATCACGACCACACGGCCGTCCTTTTTGTTGTGGGCGAACTGGATATTCGTCCCGCCAACCACACCGATCGCGTCAACGATCTTATAGGAATATTCCTGGAGCTTTTTTTGGAGCGCGGGAGCGACCGTAAGCATCGGCGCCACGCAAAAACTATCCCCGGTGTGAACCCCCATGGCGTCCACATTTTCGATGAAACAGACCGTGATCTTCTGGTTCTTCGCGTCGCGGACAACTTCAAGTTCGAGCTCCTCCCATCCGATCACCGCCTCCTCGATCAATACTTGACGAGCTATACTTACCGTAAGCCCCCGAAGCGCGATGGTGCGCAAGTCTTCAATGTTATAAGCGATCCCGCCTCCCGTTCCACCCATCGTATAAGCCGGACGGACCACGACCGGATAACCGATCTTTTGAGCGATCTCTTCGCATTCCGCGACCGAATTGGCCGTTGCCGATTGCGGCACAGGGATCCCCAACTGAGCCATGGTCGCTTTAAAGATCTCCCGATCCTCGCCCCGTTCGATGGCATCCGCCTTGACCCCGATGATCTGAACACCATACTTCTCAAGGATACCGGCTTTATGCAACGAGGAAGAAAGGTTGAGCCCCGTTTGTCCTCCAAGATTGGGCAAGAGGGCGTCCGGTCTTTCTTTGGCGATGATCTTTTCAAGACTTTCAACGGTTAAAGGTTCGATATAGGTTTTATCCGCCATCTCCGGATCGGTCATGATCGTCGCAGGATTGGAGTTCACAAGCACGATCTCGTAGCCTTCGTTTCGAAGGGCCTTGCAGGCTTGCACTCCGGAGTAGTCGAATTCGCAACCCTGTCCGATCACGATGGGACCGGATCCGATCAGCAGGATTTTTTTGATCGAGGTGTCCTTCGGCATGGCGCGGGACATTATC
>CAZGCC010000203.1:0-2371 GCA_964524195.1 uncultured bacterium
GTTATCACCCCAATTCCCGCGCCCGGGCTCTTGACGCGAAGGGAAAGATCGTCGAGATCGTTAATAATTTCGAGAGGACCAGCTTCAATTTTGGCCCCACGCTTCTGTCCTGGCTTGAGGCCAAGCACCCCGATACCTACCAAAGCATTCTTCATGCCGATCGCGCGAGTTGTGAAGCTCGCCGCGGTCATGGCAATGCCATAGCTCAAGCCTACAATCACATGATCCTGCCGCTCGCCAATCACCGGGACAAAAGGACCCAGGTGCGGTGGGGGATCGAGGATTTTCGCGCCCGTTTCGGCCGTTTTCCCGAGAGCCTCTGGCTTCCCGAAACGGCCTGCAACGAAGAAACCCTGGAAGTCCTTGTCGCGGAAAAGATCAAATACATCATTCTTTCTCCCCACCAGGCCCGCGCGGTCCGGCCGCTTGAGGGTGGGGAATGGCAGGATGTGACGGGCGGTCACATCGACCCCAAGGAGCCCTACCGCTATTTTCTCAAGAACAACCCTTCGCTTTCGATTGATATCTTTTTCTACGATGGACCCGTCTCCAAGGCGGTGGGTTTTGACAATCTCCTTTTTGACGCGAAACTCTTCATGAAACGGCTTGAAAGCGCGATCGTGGATCATGAACGCTCTCAGCTTATTCATATCGCGACGGACGGCGAGACTTACGGACATCATAAAGCCTATGGCGATCGTGTGCTCGCGTATCTCACCTATGTTGAGATCCCGCGGCAAGGATACCGTCTTGTCAATTACGGCGAATTTCTGGAGGACCATCCGCCCCGTCAGGAAGTGCGTCTTCTCGAGGGGGAGAACGGCGAGGGGACTTCCTGGAGCTGTGCTCACGGGGTTTCCCGTTGGAAGGACCACTGCGGTTGCCGGGGAGACGGTCCCGCCAACTGGACCCAGCACTGGAGAAAACCTCTTCGATGGGCGCTGGACTGGCTTCGGGATGAGCTGGCGCAAGTCTATGAAAGAGAGGGGGCGAAATACCTGAGGGATGTGTGGGAGGCCCGTGACGACTATATCCTCGTGATCCTGAAGCGGAATCCCGGGAATCTCCGGTCGTTCTTTGAACGGCAGGCCCTGCGGGAGCTTTCCAGCCAGGAGATCACGGCCAGCCTCAAACTTCTGGAGATGCAGCGCAATCTGATGTTGATGTATACAAGCTGCGGGTGGTTTTTCTCGGAGATATCAGGTCTTGAAACGGTCCAGATCCTTCAGTACGCTTCGCGGGCCCTCCATCTCGCGCGTGAAGTCAGCGGCGCGAATTATGAGCGGGATTTTCTGGAGCATCTGGCGCTTGCCAAAAGCAATGTCGAGTCGGTGAAGGACGGGCAGGGCGTTTATGAAAAGTTCGTGAAACCCGCCCAGGCCACCCTGCACCATGTGGTAAGCTATTACGCGATCGGTTCCATCTTTGAGAATTTCTACGCGCCCGATCCCAAGACGGATCTCGTGAAGATCTTCAATTTTGACCTGCACATCCTTCATCAGCGGAAGGAGTTTTTCGGCACGGTGACCATGAATTTCGGCCGGGTGCGCATCATTTCGCAGACGACTCTGGAAGAGCAGGACCTTGTCTTTGTGGTGATCCAGATCGGTTTTTATGATTTTCGCTGCTCGGTGAAACCCTACGCGAATGAAGAGGAATTCGACAAGCTCGAAAAAGAGCTTTTCGAGGCGCTTTACCAGCTGCCTATCCTCGATCTTTCGAAGAAGATCGACCAACATTTTGGCGAGACCTATTATGCCCTGAAGGACCTCCGGCTCGGCGACCGCGCGAAGATCATCAGTATTCTCACGCATGAGACGATCGCCAAGGTCAGTAATTTTTATGAGAATATTTACGAGGAGAATCTGCGCATGAACGAGATCTACCGCTCGATCAATGTGCCGATCCCGGTTGAGTTTCGTTACGCGGCCGAGCACACGCTAAGCAAGCGCATGCTGGAGGCGGTGAAGGATTGGGGAACGCGCGGTTTTCCAGCCAAGCGGACGCTTTCTATCTATCGCATCATGGATTCCGCGAAGGCGTTGGATGTCCATATCCATAAAGAACCGCTTGCCCAATATCTGAGCGAAGAATTCTGCGGCGGGCTCCGGGAGTTCATAAAAACGCTCGATCCTGAAATTTTGCAGAAACTTCTTTCCATGGCCCGGCTTGCCAAAAAGATCGAGGTGATCCTCGATAAACGGCAGGCCCAGGACGACCTTTTCGGGCTCTTCCGTTCCTGGAAAGGGGATCCCCATGTCATCCCGAAGGTTATTCGCGAACAAGAACCTCATCTTCATCAACTCATGGAAGAACTTGATCTTTCTGCTGAAAAACTCAAAAAAATATTAAACTAGGCGTCTGTTTTTTT
>CAZGCC010000204.1:0-1059 GCA_964524195.1 uncultured bacterium
CAGACTCACAATGATTTCGAGCATGGACACCGCTTTTTCATTCATCAGAAAAGAACTCCCTGCCATCGATGATCCTCATTCCATGAATCGCGCGAACTTCGCTGCTATTTTATCTGTCCGCCTTCTTGAAAAGAATATCATCTTTTCTTCCGATCTCCCATAAAAAACTGCCATGTTTGAAATGACACCACTAATTGTCACCTCCTTTCCCGTTGCCCTTTTTCGGGGCTTTGTGATACAGTACAATCCATCATGTTAAAGATCTTCAGGCAATACACCAAAGTCATTATCTGGATCGTCGTCGGTTCTTTCATTCTTTGGGGCGGTTATTCAGTAAGCGCTCTCAAAAAAGAAGGCCGCTACGCTGGCGAAGCCTTTGGGAAACCCGTGACCTTTCAGGAATTCAACCAATTCCACCGCGCCACGCAGCTTTTTATGCCCTCTGAAAAACCCCTGGAAGATCAAGAGTTGCTTCGCCACTACACCTGGCAAAATATTATTTATTCCCGGGAAGCCAAACGCAATGGCGTGAAGATCACGGATGAAGATGTGCAAAACGAGATCGCCTCGATCCTCAGACAGCAAGGCGTGACCAACCCGACCCCCCAACAATATAAGATCTGGCTTACCCGTTCGCTCAACATGTCTCCGCGCGACTTCGAGGAAGGATTAAGAGAGTTCATGCGTATCCAGAAACTTTTGCGTACGAAGATCGCGAGCTTTGCTCCCGAGGGATTTGATCAACTGATGGACGAAAAAGCCAAAGAAGAAGTCGCGGAAAAACAGAAAGTCGCTTTTATGGCATGGACCAATGATGTGAACAAGCGCGCGGCCCTTAAGGACTACCTCGCCCTCCCGCAAGCCCCCGACGAAACTCCTGAAATGATCGAGGAGCCGATTGCTAATCCAGAACCCGAGGCTGAGATCAACGCAGCCGCGGAGAAGAATTAGGCTTCCCCGTGCGCAAAACCGTTGAAGAATTCGCAAAACTGGTAGGCGGCACCGTTATTGGGGACGGAGCGACTCTGATCGAAGGTATCACGAATTTCGAAAATCCGC
>CAZGCC010000204.1:1141-2361 GCA_964524195.1 uncultured bacterium
TTCCGAGATCAGCTGCATGATCGTCCCCAAGCAGATCGGACGATCCTCCAAGATTTTGATCCAGGTCGAACATCCCAAACGGGCATGGGCTCAACTTCTCCGGGAACTCTTCCCCGCCAAAAAATTCTCCGGAACGGTCTCATCGAACGCTTTGATCGCCAAAACCGCAAAGCTTGGGAAAAATGTCACGGTAGAGTCATTTGTAACCATAGGCGAAAACGCGATGATCGGCGACAACACGGTCCTTTGTTCGCATGCTTTTGTGGGCGAATGCGTCAAGATCGGCAACAACTGTGTCATCCATCCCAATGTCACACTTTATGAAAATTGCGAACTAGGCGCGAATGTTATTATTCACGCCGGCACCGTGATCGGGGCGGATGGCTTTGGATATGTCGCCACCCCGGGCGCTCACGAGAAACTTCCCCAGATCGGCAATGTGGTGATCGAAGACGATGTCGAGATCGGTTCCTGCTCCACGGTCGACCGAGCAGCCATCGGTTCCACACGCATTGGTAAAGGCTGCAAGATCGACAATCTCGTTCAGATCGCCCACAATGTCGTGATCGGCCCGCACACGGTCATTTCCGCGCAAACCGGCATCTCAGGAAGCTGCAAGATCGGCTCTCATGTCACGATGGGCGGCAGCGTCGGAGTTGGAGATCATGTGGAGATCGGAGATTGGGCTATGATCGGCGCGGGAGCGGGGTTTCCATCGAACAAGAAAGTTCCCGGTAAACAGATCTACTTTGGACAACCCGCCAGACCTTATCAGGAAATGAGAAAACAGTTCGGGGCTCAGCTTCGTTCTGCGGAAACTCTAGATGATGTCCGCGCTCTCAAGAAAAAAGTTGCGGAGCTGGAAAAAAAATTGGAAGAAACCTCGAAGAAGTAACTCCTATCCATGTCATTCCCGAATGCCTTTATCGGGAATCCATTCTTGGATCCCCGCTTTCGCGGGGATGACAGCAAGATCTATTCTTCCCTTTTTAGCCTTATCAAGCTGAGGAATTCGCTGCGGGAACGGGCATCCTTGCGAAAAGCGCCGAGCATCGAGCTGGTGATGGTATAGGCATCGGCTTTTCGCACGCCACGCATGGACATGCAAAGGTGCAGTGCTTCGACCACAACAGCAACTCCCTTGGGGGCCAGCGCGTCCATCAGACATTCCGCGATCTGGGTCGTAAGGCGTTCCTGGATCTGAAGCCTTCTTGAAAAAA
>CAZGCC010000205.1:0-2359 GCA_964524195.1 uncultured bacterium
AAGATCAATGGGGTCATCTTTTTTAAAGTCGATGATCCTGCGAATGCGATCATTAAAGTTCAGGATTACCGCTACGCGATCTCACAGTACTCGCAGACCTCGCTTCGTGATGTGATCGGACAGATGACGCTCGATCAGCTCCTTACCGAACGCGAAGAGATCGGTAAAAAGATCGAAGCGAATGTGGAAAAAGACACGGAAGCTTGGGGGCTTGAAGTGACCGGCATCCGGATTCAGGATATCGACATGCCGGAGGACCTTAAAAAGATGATGTCCCGCCAGGCTTCGGCCGAACGGGAAAAGCGAGCGACGATTACCAAGGCAGAAGGCGACCGCGATGCCTCGGCGAATCTTGCTCTGGCAGCCAAGACCATGGCGGAAAGTCCTGGCGCCATGCAGCTCAGGACCCTTCAGACGATCGACGGGCTGGGTCCCACAGCTTCGAACACGCTGGTGCTTGCCGTGCCTATCAATATCATGGACGTTTTAGATCAGACCAGCGCGTTCTTGAAAACAAAGATAAACAAAACGGCCTAGTAGCCGCGTTTTTGACTGGGATCATCAGAGGGGTAAGGTCACTCCGATCCAGCTTTCAGCGACCGCAGTATTCCGAAGCTATTATGCGATGAAAGAAATTGTTAGAAGAATGGGGCTATGATCGACCCAAGACTTATCAAAATTCGCAAGGAATACAACATGGCTTGCGACAAGTTCATGGCCGGGAAACTTGAGAAGAAAGATTGGATCAAGATTCAGGCGGAACTCACTAAGTCCGGAAACAGGATCAGAGGATTACAGTGATGAATGAACAAAATCCCACCTATTTAAATGCTTGCCGCTAGCCGGGCCGCCTAATTAATTGTAGATATGTACGAGTTACTAATAAAAAATAGCTATGACCTCATTGCGAGCCGAATGGTTTAATATATGCCCCCAAAAAGCAAATCGAAAGGATCTCATTTTCTCGCAAAAAACTTCGATCTGTCCCTTCCTGATGATTTCGAGCTCAGCGATGAGTTCGTAACCGGTTTTAACGCGATCGAGAAAACTAAGAAAAATCTTTATATCACGGGCGAAGCGGGAACGGGCAAGACCACGCTCCTGAAATACTTCCGCCAAAACACCAAAAAGAAATTTATCGTCCTGGCACCAACGGGGATCGCGGCTATCAACAGTCACGGTCAGACGATCCATTCCTTCTTCAAGTTTCCGCCCAAGTTGATACAGAAAGACCATATCCGAAAGGTTTATAACGCGAAACATGTTTTTGAAAGCCTGGAACTTCTGATCGTGGATGAAGCCTCCATGATGCGTGCGGACCTTATGGACGGGATCGATCATGCGCTCCGGGTCAATAAAGAGCGCCCGAGGAGCCCTTTTGGGGGAGTCCAGGTGGTGCTTTTCGGGGACCTTTTCCAGTTGCTGTAGGCGGTCATTGAAACGATAGAATTTATAAAGAGATTCGAACCTTGCCGACGCCGAAGTTTGAAATAACGAACAAGGTGGTTCTGTCGCTCGAAGAGAAGAAGTCCATATTGGATTCCATGAAGAAAGATAATTACGAGTATTATGTGATCACATATCTTCTGGCTAAGTTGGGCTGGCGAATTAACGAAGTCCTGTCTCTCAAAAAAAGTAAAATCAATTTGAAAGATGGACAACCGGTAACGATTACCATCGAGAAACGGTTTCGGAAAAATAGAAAGGAATTCACTCTTGGCACGATCGACGAAAGATTGGCGAATGCCATCTTTGATTACTTGAAAAACACGGAAGGGAGTTCAAAAGCCAGCTCAGATTTTCTTTTTCCGAATTCCAAGGGAAATATAATAAAAAAAGAAACATACCGAAATTACCTGCATAAGATCTGTGAAGAAGTGCTGAAGCGCAAAGTAAACCCTCATGAATTCAGGCACTCCCTCATCACCAACCTGAAAGCCCTGCGTGTGCCCAATAAAGATATAATGCAGATTACCGGTCACATGGATGAGCGCGTTCTCAACGACCACTACTCTCATTCAACGGAATCCGGACGAATGGATGCTCTCCGATTAAGCGGTTTGTAAGGATTCCGTAGCAAAAAACGTAGCAAAATCGAACGAAAAGAATATAATCCCTTCTGATTCCAGCGGTTACAAAGAGTAGCTTCTAGATTCCCGTATCCCGCTCCATCTCTTTTTCTGAAGTTTCAATCCCACCAAAGGGTTATGTCAAAACCGGCGTAACCCTTTTTATTACCTCATGTTGTATTCCAAGCCAATCCAAGCTATCCCAAGTCATTCCAAGTTCTGAAAGTGCATTTTCAGAACCGTGATGCTGCTGAAATGCTGCTGTTTTTCGGTTAGTGGACTTTATGTGA
>CAZGCC010000206.1:0-2345 GCA_964524195.1 uncultured bacterium
TGTGCATCAATTCCATCATCATGGGCCTGCTCTATTACTGCAAGCCGAGTCAGCTCAAGTTCGTCATGATCGATCCCAAGATGGTGGAACTCCAGATCTACAACAAGATCCCGCATATGCTTTCGCCGGTCGTAACAGATGTGAGAAAAGCGGCGAATACGCTTAACTGGGTCGTGATGGAAATGGAAAGGCGCTATCGCCTTTTTGCCGCGGTCGGGGTAAGGGATATCATGGCTTTTAACAGCCGTGATCTGAGCGACGAAGACAAGGCTCAGGTCGCCGCGGCTAAAGATTCCGAGCATGTGATCCCCGCGGCCATTCCGAGGATCGTGGTCATTGTGGACGAGCTCGCGGACATGATGATGGTTGCGCAGGATAAAGTGGAAACCGCGATCATCCGTCTCGCCCAGCTTTCGCGCGCGGTTGGCATTCATTTGATCCTTGCGACCCAACGGCCTTCGGTGGATGTCATCACCGGGATCATCAAAGCCAACATGCCGGCCCGGGTCGCCTTTAAGGTCAACTCCGCGATCGACTCCCGGACGATCCTGGATGGAAAAGGCGCCGAAAAACTTGTGGGCAAGGGAGATATGCTTTTCATCCAGCCCGGTACCGACAAAATGGTTCGCGGGCAAGCGGCTCTCACCATGGGAGAAGATATAAACGCGGTCGTTCGATTCGTTTCAAAACAAGGGGAGCCGGAATACCATACGGAGATCCAGACCGCCCAGAGCGGAAACGCGAATGGGGCGGGTGAGAAGGACGAGATCTTTGAGGAAGCCAAGAGGCTTGTGCTTACGACCCGTCAGGCTTCCACTTCTTTTTTACAGAGGCGCTTGAAGCTCGGCTATTCGCGAGCGGCCCGTGTTGTGGATCAGTTGGAAGCGGCGGGCGTTGTGGGGCCCCAGGACGGAGCTAAGCCCCGCGAGATCCTCCTGCCGAATCCCGCGGGGGATTATTCTGAAGCGACGGCTGTTGACGCGGAAACAGAAGAAGACAACACCTAGCTCCTCGTATTAACCCCCTAACTTTCTATTCAAAAATCGGTCTTTCAAAGTATAATACGCCCACTACCTTCAGTTTAAATTTTTCACATGAAAGGTAATGGGGCTATGATATCTTCCGAGTTGCTTTCAATTCTGTGCTGTCCTGAGACCAAGCAAGGGCTTTTGGCCGCAGAACCGTCCCTGATCGAAAAGATCAATCAAAAAATAAAAAAACAGGAGCTTAAGAACCGCAGGGGCGAATGGATCACAAAGAAGATCGAGGGAGGTCTTTTTCGCGAAGACAAGCAGTTCCTTTATGCCGTTCGTGATGACATTCCTGTTATGCTGATCGACGAAGCCATTCCCCTCACGGGGCTTTTATAATCTTCTCCGTTCCGAGGCGTCTCTTATGACAATCCCTTTGTCTTCGCTCGTTCCGGGACAAGAAAAAAAAGTGCTCCTTCATTGCTGCTGCGCGCCATGCTCCTGCTCCATCATCCGTCAGATGGTTGATGGCGGGATCGAACCCACGGTCTATTTCTATAATCCCAACATTTACCCTCGTGACGAGTACGAGCTTCGCAAACGGGAAGTGATCCGCTTCGTTCAAAAAATGAAGGTTCCTTTTGTGGACGCCGATCCCGAAACAGACCTTTGGTTCGAGAAAACAAGAGGACATGAAGAAGATGCCGAGCGGGGCGAGCGATGCCGCCTGTGTTTTGAGATGCGCCTTGGAAAGGCCGCGGCCTATGCCGCCGAACAAGGCTTCAAGGTTTTTACCACAAGCCTGGGCATCTCGCGGTGGAAAGATCTGGAGCAGGTTACGCGCGCCGGGAAGCAGGCCGCTTCTCGTTTCTCAGGCCTGGTTTATTGGGATTATAACTGGCGGCTTCACGGCGGGCAGGAGCTCGGGAATCTTATTTCATCCGAAGAGAATTTTTATCGCCAACGGTACTGCGGTTGTCTTTACTCCTTAAGAGAGTCCATCAAAAGAAGCCTTTTCCGTCTGTCGAAGGATCAACCCGCGCGATAGAGGAGGACGGTCGCTTTTTCGAGCGTGACGAGCCCTTCTTTGACCATCGGATCCAGAAGCGGCAGGAATTTTGCGATCTTCTCTTCACTGTCCACGATCTCGATCACGATGGGAAGGTCCTCGGAAAGCCTCAGGATCTTGGCCGTGTGCATATGGCTCTTGCAGCCGAATCCCATAAAACCCTTGAGCGCCGTCGCACCGGCCATGCCCTCTTTTTTGGCAAGCAGGACGATCGCTTCATAAAGCGGACGGCCCTGCCATTTGTCCGCTTCGCCGATAAAAACCCGCAAAAGCTTTCCGTCTTCCGGTATTTTCATGAAAATTCC
>CAZGCC010000207.1:0-2334 GCA_964524195.1 uncultured bacterium
CAGGGACAGCGAATCAAATGATTCGGCCACAAGCCTTCCGATCTGGACAGGTTTTTCCTGGATACCCATTTGAGCCGATTCGATCTTGCTGATCTCCAAAACATCGTTGATCAGAGCCAGCAAATGATGCGCGCTGGCGTTGATGGTCGCAAACCAGCCTTCGATCTCCGGAGAAAGCTGTCCGTTTTCTCCAAGACTGTCATGGATCAACCCCATAAATCCAATGATCGGGCTCAAGGGCGTCCGGATCTCATGGCTCATGTTTGCCAAAAAGATGGATTTGAATTTAATGGCTTTCTCGAGACTTTTTTCCTTTTCCTTCTGCCCGGTAATATCTGTTTCAATCCCGTCCCAAACAAGCCTTCGAGAAGACAAAAACCTCGGAGAAGCCGCGATGGAACGCCACCTTATATCCCCCGAAGGCAGCCGAAGCCGGAACTCCGCGCTGAAGGGCTTCATGGTAAGCGCCGCAGAGCTCTCTTTTTCCAGCAAGAGCTCTAAATCCTCAGGAACGATCTGGCCAAAAACAGCCCCCGGATCCCGCATGGCGTCTTCTGCCTTGATCCCATGAAGCGCCTCTACCCCGGCGCTGACATAAGTAAAACGCCGGATCCTCCCCCGCTCATGACTCTCAAGCTGGTACAACATACTTCCCGGGATGCTGTCTCCCAATCCGCGCAAGCGATCTTCATTTTCTCTCAGTAATTCGTCGATCTTCTTGCGCTCCGTAGCGTCCCGGATTATCCCTAAAGTTTTACCTTCCGCGAGGGGCGCCATGCCAACATCCGCATAAAAATAAGAACCGTCTTTATGATGGATCCTGACATTCCTGGCCACTTTGTTCGGGTTTCTCATCAAGGACACTAAAGTCCCCGCAATATTGCCAAATGCATCCTGCGAAGGAATATTGGCCAACTCGAGATCCAAAAGCTCACGTTCCTCAAAACCCGTCATCCTTAAAAGAGAGGAATTCACGCTGAGAATTTTCCCCGCATCGACATCCATCGTGACAATCCCGTCAGAACTTGTCTGATACACGGTCTTTAAAAGGTTCTCCGCTTCCTGGACCTTTTGTTGAGCTTGCTTCCAATCAGAAATATTGGAAATAAAAACCGCGACCCTTCCGTTCTCTCGCAAAGACAGGACGCTCACATCCACATCAAAATAAGACCCGTCTTTACGCCGGTGTTGGGACTCAAATCTCCCTCCCGAACCCTTTATTTTTTCACGCATATCCGCCTCGAAACGCCCTGATCCATCGAGTCCTTCAAGAGAGTAGAAACTCATCCCCGCGAGCTCCTCTTTTCTGTAACCGCTCATTGTGGAATAAGCGTCATTTACTTCCAAGATCCTCCCCGAGGCATCCACGATCAAAAATCCTTCGATCGCGGCACGGAAAATCTGCTGTCGCTCTTCACTGAATTGCCCAAAGATCTCTTTTGCTTCATCGGACCTGGAGATCTCGCGGATCTCCATTTTTACCATCTTCTCGGCAACATGCTCCACCCGGCTCAAAACAACTTCCGCGAGGAACCTTTTTCCGTCAACCCTTTTGTACTCCCACACAAAAGAAGCGGATCCATCCTTATAGGCCTTGGCGATCATTTCTTTCGATTTCTCCAAAGACTCGCGACCATCCGGCTGGATCTTTGGAGCCAAACTCGATAAAATATGCCCTACAATATGGGAGTTTTCAGTAGTTCCAAAAAGTTCTAGCGCTGAAGGATTTGCAAAAAGAACCTTCCCTGAAACCGGATCCAGGGCCATCACATTTTCCCCGCCCCTTGCTTCGGAACGACCCTCAACAGGCTTTCCTGCTCCTTCCGCCGCTTCGTTTGTCACGCTATCAATGCTCTCAAGCAACTTCGCCCTGCTAAACGGCTTCGTCAAAAAACCTTTTGCCCCCAAGTCAAGGCCACTTCCCTCTTCCGAAGACTGTGTTGTCTGCACCACTACAGGGATCTTTCGCAACGCCTCAAACACTTCCTCAGGAATTCTCTTCAGAAACTCCCGGTCCTCCTTAACAAGAGGCTCTAGTCCATCCACAAATAAAGAACGCTCAGCCCCCGGCAAGCGCAACAACTTCATAAACTCTTTCCCGCTCATGACCGGCATTAACAGATCCAGGAGGATCACATCCGGAAGCAACTCTTTACCGCCCTCGTAGCGGTGGATCAGTTCTTTGAAAAGCTCAAGACCGTTATTGACGATCACGGGCTTGTTGGCCTTCAGAAATCCCGCGAGAACTAGCTGGCTTACACGGTCATCCTCTGCCGCAAGGATCTTCAGATCACTACGAAGGACTATCCTCTCCCCAGAACTCCTTGCTTCGGA
>CAZGCC010000208.1:0-1250 GCA_964524195.1 uncultured bacterium
GTTGTTTGTTCTTGAACCATGAACCCGGATTTTTCTTTTGGCCGAGATACACACCGACTCCAATAGCGTAAAAACCGGGTTTCGGAGCGATAAAGTCGTTCTCCTGCATCCATTGCCAAGGGATCTTGTAGTAGTCATAAACATCCGCGTTGGTCATTTCACTGCTGATCTTGATGAGCGAGATTTGCTTCTTAACCACGAGCTCCGCAAGGCGGCGGTTGTCATCCCCCCAACTAACCGGAATAAGCGCGGCGCCCTGTTCGACTCCGCCGACTAATTCAAAAAAATAAGTTAGGCCTTAACCCTATCTTGATTTTATTGGCCGATGCGGCAATAAGAAAAAACGTAATGGGGATAAAAAGGATGGCTTTTGTCAGGACAGACTGGCGGGACCGAAGGAACAAGATCGTACCAAAGCCCCAAAGAAAAAGCATCAAAAGCGGCGTTTTAATCGCGAGCAACTCAAAGAAGTACCGCCAATCACAGGTGATGAACGAACCTTCCACGCAAGAGCCATGTCCCCTCGCAGAATGAGAAAGAACGATCCCTAAGGGTTTCATGAAGTTCCCGAACCCGATAAATCGGTAGAACTTGTAGGAAATATCCGTATATCCCAGAACGATCACCAACATGGCTATCACACAAACGGAAAGAAAATACTTCATTACCCGACACTTGGGCACACAGGCCGACCATCTTGAGAAAAAAATGGAAAATGTGGCGAAAGCTAATGTCCAGGCCAGAAGAACTGAAGCGATAGAAACACCATATTTCTTTTTGAGACGCCACGAATAGATCATGCACAGCAACGCTCCGCCGGCGATCAGGGCTCTAAAAAGAATGCGAAGGGGACGAGAGGCAGCAATCCACGGGATCTCCCTCCCCATCAGAAAGAGAGCGAGTAATAGGAAAGGACCAAAAAGAACCATAGCTTGTTTTTCGCCCAATGCATTTGCTGTCAGAAAAAGCGAAACGATACAAACAGCTTTCTGGAAACGAGTTGAAAGCTCCGGAATCGCAACATTTGCGGATCTTGTCTGGTAATAAATCAAGAACAAGCATGAAACGATCGGTATCAGTATTAGGCCGCTGATCTTCGACATAAAGGTCAATCCGCACATGATGCCCGTGATTACGACCCGCGAGGCGGAAGGCGCGTCAAAGAACTTCTTTATTGCGTAGATCGAGAAAAAATAAAATACGGTGAGCCCCATGTCGGTCATATAAATACTGCCATTTCCGAGAATTTC
>CAZGCC010000208.1:1260-2257 GCA_964524195.1 uncultured bacterium
CAGTAGAAAAAACAAAAAGGAAAAGCGCTAAAAGAGCCCCCCACGCGCCATAGATTTCTCGTCCGAATCGAAAGATTCCGAAACCTAACAAGACAGTCAATAGAACCACGGCCAAACGTTCCAGAAAAAGAATCAATTGAGGGTCATTCCCCATCTTGTATAGAAACATAGCGCCGGTCTTCGAAATATCGACACTGTCTGTGCCAGGAAGACGGACGAAGTCTATGATGGGGAAATTCGGTTGCAAAAGAATCAACGGAAGCGCGCCTAGCTGGATCACGAGCGGCGGATGTTCCCCCAAAAATGAGTAGTTATTGTACCGGACGATTGGATATCCGCTCCCATTGTAATAAGTCTCATCGACCGTCTGACCAAGCGACCAAGCGCTATAAGCGCACTGCAGAAAGAGGACCAGGAGGAGGATCGACATTGCGGTTCTTGTTACAAGTTCCTTGTGAAAGAACGGACAGCTGTTCTGCTCGGTCATCAATTGTGGTAAGGTTTTTTTACTCATGCTTATAGATACCGATTTTAGCGGGATGCTTTTTCTTTTTGAAGTATATGGCTCGCTCGAGAAAACTTCTCTTATTTCTCCCGTCCGCCGTCCCAATTCTCTGGATTTGTGAATGACCCGACAGGTCGATGTTTTTCGTCGTCAAATAGTATTTGTATCCGGTGCTTGACAGAAGACCAAAGCTCTCCAGGTCATCGCGGCCGAGCGCTACTTTGTTCCACCCCTGATAGCCGAAAGGAAAAGATGCGTAGAAAACATGGTCCTTAATTCGCATCTGTGATGGAACGCCAACAAGCACCGTCTCATAAAATTTTCCAACCTCAAGATCGTCCGGAACCTTCTGTCCTCTTAGATCCTCTAGAACGATCCGCGCTGATTCTAAGAAATAACTCAGCTTCTGACCATGTATAAGCCGTACGGATAAAGAATGCTGAACATTCTCAACAATATTAAAAGTGAGCGACAGGATCCACAAGAGAAACA
>CAZGCC010000209.1:0-593 GCA_964524195.1 uncultured bacterium
GGCGGCAAGACCAACATCATGATCAAGGCGAAAGAACTCGAGCTTCATTTTAAAAAGGATTCTCCAGAATCAAAAAAGATCCTGACCGAGATCCAGCGCCTGGAATACGAAGGCTATCAATTTGAGGCCGCGGAGGCGAGTTTTGAGCTTTTGGTCCAACGGCTTCTGGGGAAGCTCAAACCGTTCTTCAGGACCCAGTCTGTCTCAGTCCGCACTGAAGCGATCGGCGCCGGTCAACCGCGGTCGATCGCGGATGTGAAACTGACCGCCAAAGGCATCGAACATTTTGAATCCGCGGACGGGGACGGGCCTGTGAACGCGCTTGATTCCGCGCTCCGCAAAGCGCTCGCCAAGACTTACCCCGTGATCGACAAGATCCATCTGACCGATTATAAAGTGCGCGTGGTCAATTCCGAGGCCGGGACCGCCGCCAAGGTGCGCGTCTTCATCGAATTCCAGGACGAGAAAAAAACATGGACCACGGTCGGCGTTCACGAAAATATCATCGAAGCCAGCTGGAAAGCCCTCGTCGAAGCCATCGAATATAAACTGCATAAAGGATAAAGATGCGGGGAACGGTCCCCGGTGAACGG
>CAZGCC010000209.1:697-2246 GCA_964524195.1 uncultured bacterium
ATTCCCTTTGGGAAGTGAAGGGTTATTTCCGTCCGGCGAGCGACGGTGCCGCAGGCCAGGATCTCAAATCGCAGATCTCAAATTCAAAGACCGGACCGTATGTCATCGTGATCCCTCCGCCGAATGTGACGGGGATCCTGCACATGGGTCACGCGCTTAACAATTCCATCCAGGATATTCTTGTTCGCTGGAATCGCATGAAAGGCCGCGACACGCTCTGGGTGCCGGGTGTCGATCACGCGGGGATCGCGACGCAGAATGTGGTCGAGAAGAAGCTCGCTAAGGAAAAGAAAACCCGTTGGGACCTCGGCCGCGAAAAATTCCTCGAAGAAGTTTGGAAATGGAAACACGATAACGGTTCCACGATCACGCGCCAGCTCCGCCGGCTCGGCGCCTCCTGTGACTGGTCGCGCGAACGGTTTACGATGGACGAGGGACTTTCCAAGGCGGTGCGCGAAGCATTCGTCACGCTTTATGAGCGGGGGCTTATTTACAGGGGCCATTACATCATCAACTGGTGCCCGCGTTGTCAGACGGCGTTATCGGATGAAGAGGCGGCGCATAAGGATGTGCAGGGCGGTCTTTATCACATCAAGTACCCGATCGCTGGCAAAAGCGCCCCCTATGAAAAAATGGGTGAAGATCATATTGTGGTTGCTACGACCCGGCCCGAGACCATGCTGGGCGATACCGCGGTTGCGGTGCATCCGACCGATCCTCGCTACAAACATTTGATCGGAAAAAAAGTCATCCTGCCTCTTTTGAACCGCGAGATCCCGGTGATCGCTGACGAGTTTGTGGACCCCGAGTTCGGGACCGGTATCGTGAAGGTCACGCCCGCGCACGACCCTAACGACTTCGCGATGGGGCACCGCCACAAGCTTGAGCAGATCAATGTGATGACGCCTGACGGGAAGATCAACGAGAACGGCGGCGCCTATAAGGGCATGGACCGCTTCGAAGCCCGAAAAAAGATCTTGCAGGATCTGGAGACCCAAGGATTTTTTGTCCGCCGCGATTCGCATCTTCATGCTGTCGGGCACTGCTACCGTTGCGATACTGTGATCGAGCCGTATCTTTCAAAACAATGGTTCGTCAAGATGCAGCCTCTCGCCCAAAAAGCGATCAAGGCGCACGAGCAGGGGAAAACGGTTTTTTATCCGGACCGCTGGACCAAGGTGTATCTGAACTGGATGCGCGGGATCCGTGACTGGTGCATTTCCCGGCAGATCTGGTGGGGACACCGGCTTCCAGTTTGGTACTGCGCAAAATGCGCACAGACTCAAACTGGAAAGACCAAAGACCAGAGACAAGAGACCGAAGACCCAAAATTCCAGTCTCCAGTCTCGAGTCCCCAGTCTGACGGATCGATCGTTTCCCGCGACGACATTACCCAATGCCCACATTGCGGTTCTAAAGACATCAAGCGCGACGAGGATGTTCTCGACACCTGGTTCTCAAGCTGGCTTTGGCCTTTTTCCACGCTAGGCTGGCCCGGAAAGACCGAAGATCTCAAAAAGTTCTATCCGACCTCGGATCTTGTGACCGC
>CAZGCC010000210.1:0-2241 GCA_964524195.1 uncultured bacterium
GAGTTTGAGCGTCACGACGCTTGGCACCGGAGATGACGAGCAGAGGATCGATTCTTTGGAAAAAGAAGAGTTCAGGCGCTTCATGCTCCACTACAATTTTCCCCACTATAGCGTCGGCGAGGTTGGGCCGAACCGGGGAACAGGCCGTCGCGAGATCGGTCACGGGGCGCTCGCTTCGCGCGCTCTGGAGCCCATCCTTCCTTCACAGGAAGATTTTCCCTATACCGTCCGTTTGGTTTCCGAAATCATGGAATCCAACGGTTCGAGTTCGATGGCCACGGTTTGCGGTGGAACGCTCGCCCTGATGGATGCCGGGGTTCCGATCAAGGCGCCGGTCGCCGGGATCGCTATCGGGCTTGTGACCGATGAGAAGCGGTGGAAAGTATTGACCGATATCGCCGGGATCGAAGATCATTTGGGCGATATGGATTTCAAAGCTGCCGGAACCCGCGCGGGATTGACAGCGCTTCAAATGGACATGAAGATCGACGGCATCACCGAAGCCCAGCTTAAAGAAGCTTTCGATCAGGCCCAGCAGGCGCGCTTCAAGATCCTCGATATGATCGCCGCCTGTATCAACACTCCGAAGGAACTTTCGGAATTCGCGCCGCGCATCACCACCCTCAAGATCGACACCGAAAAGATCGGCATGCTGATCGGCCCGGGCGGCAAGAACATCCGCAAGATCGTCGAGGAAACGGGCGCCAAGATCGATATTGAAGACGACGGCCGCGTCTTTATTGCCGCCGTGAGCAGTGAATCTTCCGAAGCCGCGATCGCGCGTGTTCAGGCATTGACCGAAGATGCCGAGATCGGCAAGATCTACGACAGCACGGTCCAGAAACTCATGCCGTTCGGCGCATTCTGTGAAGTGTTGCCGGGCAAGGACGGGCTTTGCCATGTGTCCGAGATCACGGAAGGATTCGTGAAGAGCGCGGGGGATTATCTCCGCGTAGGAGATAAAGTGAAGGTGAAGGTCCTCAGCATTGATGACCGGGGCAAGATAAGCCTGAGCATCAAACAAGCGATGACCGAACCCCTTCCGATCCTGCCGGAAGATCAAAGAACCGTGGTCGAAGCCGCTCCTCCCAGACGCGATCGTGATGATCGTGGTGGAAGAGGCCGGCCTCGTCGCTAAGCAAAAAGGATCTCTCAAGGAGGACAGGCCCCTTTTTAAAAAGGGGCCTGTTTTTTTATAATGACGAGTGGAATAAAAATACAGGTCAAAACTCTTCCGCATTTTGAAGGCCTGCCGCTTCCCGAGTACCAGACCGAGGAAGCCAGCGGCATCGATCTTGTGGCTGCCTGCCGGGAGCCGGTCACAATCCAGCCGGGGGACCGCGTCCTGGTTCCCACCGGGATCATCATTTCTCTTCCACCAAAACTCGAAGCCCAGATCCGTCCCAGGAGCGGGCTTGCGATCAAGCACGGCATCACGCTTCTCAACACCCCCGGCACGATCGACTCCGATTATCGCGGCGAGATCCAGATCATTTTGATCAATCACGGAAAAGACTCTTTTACCGTGACGCGCGGCATGCGGATCGCCCAAATGATCTTCGCCGAAGTAGTAAAGGCAAAGCTTGAGGCAGTCGATAATCTCGATGAGACGCGCCGGGGTGCCGGCGGTTTCGGCCATACGGGCCACTGAGTCTTAGCGAACAGCATTAAGCGCTAAGCGTTCAGAACTGCTGAAACCCAAATTATTCATCCTGAATAGGCTTTACGCTGTCCGCTTAACGCCGACCGCTTTAAATTATGAAAAAAGAAAGAATCAACGAGATCTGGGGCGTTTTTTTCCTTTTGCTGGGGCTCTTTACCTTTGCGAGCCTCTTTTTTTATCACGCAGAAGACATAGCCTTCTTTTCGTCGCAGCCCAATTTCCCCGCGGCCAACTATGCCGGTATTTCCGGAGCCTATCTTGCCTTTGCTCTTTTTCTTGTGTTTGGTCAGAGCGCTTTCGTGATTCCTTTCGTGTTCTTCCTTTGGGCCAGGTGCTTTTTCTATCAAAGTGTTCCAGAGCGGAAACTCTTTAAATTTTTGGGGCTTGGAGGCACACTTCTTTCGATCGCAACGATCGTGGCTGTACTGGTGGGCCCTGAACAACGGTTCGTGTATGGTGGAGCACTAGGATATGTGGTGGGCAATTATCTGCTTCGCTATACCGGGGACTTTGGCATTTTTATAGCTGGCGGAGCGCTCTTTCTCTCGCTGCTTTTGGCGACCGATTTTCTCCTTTAT
>CAZGCC010000211.1:0-2238 GCA_964524195.1 uncultured bacterium
GTCGCACTTGTGAACGACGATGTCTCGCCCCACTGGAATCTCATGGCCCTGTCTTGTGATGTGTTTCAAGAACACTCCGTGCGCCAACTTGTTCTTGCTCAGTTCCCCGAGGGTCTTGCCCGCGATATCTTTATTGAGAACACAGACCTCCATGGTCTCTCCCATCACATTCCCAAAGGCTGACGGGTCGGTCTCGGGGCCAATGATCTCGGAGGCCCGCACAATAAGGTTCGGACGGCCCACGACCAGGAACACATCTTCCGGTTGTATCACCATGTCCGGAGCCGCTTCCAGAATATCGTCGCCCCTTTTGATCTTTTCGATCGCCGTGCGGCCGGGAAGAAGCGCTTCAACCTCCTCGATTTTTTTGCCTAAAATATCCTGACTCGAAAGCTTATAGGCCCGGAGATCCAATTGAGCGGCCCATGAAAACTCCGTTTCCCCGGCCGCATTCTCCGCCGCGATCCCCATCTCCTTTTCCAGCTGCTTCGCCTCTGCCTTAAGGTCGACTTTGAGTAACCCCGGGATCAATTTTAAAATGATGATCGCGCCGGCGGTCCCGAAGATATAAGTGATAGCATACCCGACAGCGACATTGGCGTTCATGGACGCCTTGACAGCCTCTGAGACCGGTAATTGGCTGATCGCTCCTCCTGCCGTTCCCAAGGCTGCGGAGGTCGTCATTGCGCCCGCAAAAATACCGGCGGTCGTCCCCTGCCCCAGACCCAGCAACTTCCCGAACAAGATCGCCGAACCCACCGCGACAAAGGCGACGACCAGCGAGATCAGGATGTACTTGTACCCGTCCCCTTTGAGCGCGTTAAAGAACTGCGGACCCACTTTGTACCCAACGCAAAAAATGAACAGGGCAAAGCTGATATTCTTGATGATCTCGGGAACCTCGATACCCACCTGCCCTACCACTAAAGCCGCCAAAAGAACGGAGGCCGTCGTGCCCAGGCTGAATCCGAAGATCTTGATCCTTTTACCCGAAAAATAGCCGAGCGCGAGCGCCAAAAATATCACGATCTCCGGACTGCCCCGCATGATCATAGCCATATCATGTAGCATGGTTGCCTCCTTGTGTTTCCTATGAGCACATTGTACCGTTCATCACAGAATCTACTTCTTAGCTGATTTCCATGTGTCGTAATAATCCTTAAGAAGCTCACTGATCCCCTTGCCGATGGCGGTATAGGCTTCGTCGACAAGATTCGCAAGCGAGACCCTGACTGACATGTTAGGGGCGTCAAACCCGCCCCCGTCCATCAGGACGATCGACTTTTCGTCCGCCAGACGCCACACGAAATCGATCGGCTCGAAGTTCTTGACGAGATAGTCGGCAAACTCCTTGCCGTATCGCGTCACGGCGAGCGCCGGAATATCGATCGTCGTGTAGTAACGCGCGTCATATTCGTTGTCCGGAGCCGGAACGCCAACGGCTTCGTAAAGGTTCGAAAAGCGCTTCTTCACAATGTCCTGCGCCATGCTCTTGTACACATCCTTCGGATCGATCAGACAATGAAGGGAAAAAAGAACCATCATCGCCTGCTGGGGGGTTGAAAGACCCGCCGTGTGATGCAGCGCCACGGAACGCGAGTCAGCCACCATGCGGTCGATCAATTTCATGCGGTCCGGATCAAGCTCTACATGACAATACCGCTCATGAAGCGCTTTTTTCTCACCCGCGGGCAGGGCCGCGATCGCTTGGTCGAAAGCATTGTTCTCGTGGAGCCCGATCACGCCAAGACGCCATCCTGTCGCGCCGAAATATTTCGAGAACGAGTAGACTAAGATCGTGTTCTCCGGCGCGATCGCCGCGAGCGACTTGAAACCGTTCACGAATGTGCCATAGACATCATCGGTCAGGAGGATCAGATCTTTGCGGCGCGTCCGGATCAACTCCGCGATCTTTTCCATCGACTTCTGCTGCATGCTAACGGATGTGGGGTTCGAAGGATTCACCAGAAAGAACGCCTTCACCGACGGGTCCGCGAGCTTTTCGATCTCTGAATCGGGATACTGCCAGTCGGAATTCTCGTCCTGCTTGATCTCAAGCTCGACCAGCTCATAATCATTCAGCCGCGGGATCTCGATATACGGCGTAAAAATGGGCGTTCCCAGCGCAATCTTGTCGCCTTTATGGATCAGTTTGTTCTCGGACAAACTGGTAAAAATATAATCCATGGCCGCGGTGCCGCCCTCGGTCGCAAAAAGGTCGAATTTCCCCACCGATGG
>CAZGCC010000212.1:0-2220 GCA_964524195.1 uncultured bacterium
CCGGATCTATTACAAGTTCGAAGGCCTGAACCCGACGGGCTCTTTCAAGGATCGCGGTATGACCATGGCGATCTCCAAGGCTGTGGAAGCGGGTTCCAAGGCCGTGATGTGCGCTTCGACGGGGAACACTTCGGCCTCGGCCGCCGCTTACGCGTGCCGCTGTGGATTGAAATGTTTTGTGCTGATCCCGGAAGGAAAGATCGCTAAAGGAAAACTTTTGCAGGCGTATCGCTACGGCGCCAAAGTGATCATGATCGAAGGGAATTTTGATAAGGCGCTCGAGCTGGTCAAAGAAATGACAGCGGATGGAAAGATCACGCTTGTGAATTCCATCAATCCCTACCGCATTGAAGGACAGAAGACCGCGGCATACGAGATCGTCGACGATCTGGGCGATGCTCCGGAGTATCACGCGATCCCGGTCGGGAATGCTGGGAATATCACAGCGTACTGGAAAGGTTATAAAGAATACAAGAAAGCCGGAAAGTCCGAAATGCTGCCCAAGATGCTCGGGTTCCAGGCCGCGGGCTCGGCCCCGATCGTGCTCGGTCATCCGGTGGAAAAGCCGGAGACGATCGCGACCGCGATCCGCATCGGGAATCCCGCGAGCTGGAAGAGCGCAGTGGCCGCGCGCGACGAATCGGGCGGATTGATCGATATGGTGACGGATGAAGAGATCACGAAAGCTTACCGTTTTATCGCGGAGCGCGAGGGCGTGTTCGCGGAGCCGGCTTGCGCGGCGCCTGTCGCGGGCGTAATCAACTTGGCGAAAAAAGGATTTTTCAAAGAAGGGTCCCGCATCGTGATCACGCTCACGGGCGCCGGGCTCAAGGACCCGGATTTCGCGTTAAGCTTTGAGGATCCGGTCTTTAAAGTGAAGTCCACTCTTGATGCCGTAAAGGAGGTTATCCGATGAAGTCGATCGTTGTGGTGCTCGCGGGAGCTGCGGATCATCCGACCGAGGAGCTCGGCGGCAAGACCCCTCTGGAGGCGGCGAAGGTTCCGAACCTCAATTTTTTCGCGAAAAGCGGAAAAGTCGGAACGGCCAAGCTTGTCTCCGACCGCCGTTCGCTTTCGGCGGATGTAAGTCTTTTTAATTTATTGGGCTATGACGCGACGAAGCTTTACACGGGGCGGGGCCCGCTCGAGGCGGCGGATAAAGAGCTGACGCTCGATGACAAGGAAGTCGCGTTCTGCATGAACTTCATCACGGAGGCCGCGGGGACGCTGGCGGACCCGACGGCCGGAGAGATCAGCACCAAAGAAGCGAAGGCCCTCGTGAATTTTTTGAACAAAAAGCTCGCAAGCGATTTTGTGAGGTTTTTTTCCGGGAGCGGATACCGTCATCTTGCGGTGGTCAAGGACGCGAACGGCTACGAGGCTCTTTCGGCCAAGACCGAGCCGCCGGAGACCGTGATCGGAGAAAAGATCGAGGATGTCCTTCCGGAAGGCCCGGGCGAGGAAATGATGCGCAAGCTCATGTACGATGCAAGACTCCTTTTGCAGGATCATGAGATCAATCAGGTTCGCGTGGACCTTGGCGAGAATCCGGCGAACATGATCTGGCTTTGGGGTCAGGGTAAGAAGCCGGTGCTCCGGTCTTTCCGCGAATGTTTTGATATTTCCGGCGGCGCGATGGTCGCCGCGCGCGAATATGCCAAAGGCATGGGCCGCGTGGCGGGTCTTACGGTTATGGAAGTCAAGGAAGAGGGCGAAGAGCCCGCGGCTTTTTATGACAAGATCTCCAAAGTGGCGATCGACGCGCTGGAAGAAAAAGATTTTGTTTGTCTGCACCTTCACACGCCCGAAGAAGCTTCGCGGACCGGGGATGTGAAGCCCAAGATCTCCGCGATCGAGGGGATCGATTTTTTTGTCCTCTCCAAGATCCGGAAGTATCTGGAACGGTCCAAAGAATCGCGCCTGCTCGTGACGCCGGGCCACGCGACGCTTTGGAAGATGCAGGAGATCGTCCGTGATAGCGTTCCTTTTGCCATCGCCGGGAAGAACATCATGGCCGATGAGATCGAACGGTTCTCAGAGATCGCGGCAAGGACCTCGGAACTCAAATTCAACAAAACCACGGAACTGATGCCTTTTTTCATGGCTAAGGCGTCTAAAAAAAGGGTCCGTAACCTTTTTCCGGAAAAGTTATTGGTTCCCTTTTTTACGGAGAAATTCCATGTCTTTGACGTTTAAAAATTACGGCGGCTCTTGGGTCGC
>CAZGCC010000213.1:0-2219 GCA_964524195.1 uncultured bacterium
GCCGCCCGTGGCTATAAGGATATCAATCTTCAAGCCTTAAAACAGCTTCCGAAAGGCGGATTGCTTTTCACCTTCTCTTGTTCCTCCTATATCACGCCGGACCTTTTTCAGAAGATCATTTTTGGCGCAGCGGCGGACGCGAAGCGCGATGTCCGGATCCTCAAAAAAACATCTCATGCGTTCGACCATCCGATCAATATTTATCATCCGGAAGGGGAATACCTCAAAGGGTTGCTCTGCGAAGTGTCTTAAGTGTTCTCTTTATTGATGCGTCCGGAAGTAGTATCATCCAGAGTGAGTTCTAACAAAGGAGGATCCATCATGGCGAAGCCGAAACTTTCACAGGAAGAACTTACCAGACGCATCACCGAAAAAGCTAAAGAACTTTGGGAGCGGAAGGGGCGCGTCCAGAACCAGGATCTCGAGATCTGGCTCGAAGCTGAGAAATTAGTGAAGAGCGGGAAAGCCTAAAAGAACCTAAGCGGGGAAAAGCGATCCCGTGGAAATTCGCGATTTCGAATTCCCTAAAGATCCGTGTCCGTTCAGTCATCCGACGAATCATTATTACCCTGAAGGAGAGTATTTGAAGGGCTTTGTCTGGAAGGTCCTCTAAAGATATGGGCGAGATTTATGTCGGAGTTAAATTTCAAGTAGTGCATGAGCCTGGGGAGCCGGTTCAGGACTCCCGGATCGGTGAGCTGATCGTAATCGGCAAAGAATTGGCGGACCATGGATTTTGTCCCGAAAACAGCGGGAATCTGAGCTTTCGCACCGCGTCGGGTTTTGTGATCACCGCCGCGGGTTCCGAACTTGGGAAGCTGAAGACCGAGAGCTTTGTTTGGGTTAAAGGGGTGGATATTCCTCAAAAAAAAGTTTTTTGTGTCGGTAAGATCCAGCCGAGCTCGGAAGCGATGATGCATCAGATGATCTATGATGCGCGAAGCGATGTGACCGCAATATTGCACGCTCACGCTTTGGATCTCGCGGGGGCTGTGACGACAAAGAAGGAATTTCCTTACGGGACGCTTGAGTTTGCCCGGTCGGCCGCGGAAGTCCTGAAGGATCACGATCTTGTGGTATTAAAAGACCATGGATTTGTCACCGTGGGGAAAACCGTCGCGGAAGCCTATGAAAGGCTCGCGCTCCGGTAAAGCGCCGTGTTATAATTCCGCTGTCATGATCGTCAATCCCGGATAAGGAAGCCAAAACCTATGGAAAAAATTCAGATCACCACCGAATTTACGCCGAATCCGAGTTCGCTCAAGTTCAATGTCAGTGTTCCCATCTGCACGCACGGAACAGTCCAATTTGCCTCCAAAGCTGAAGCAGGGAAGTCGCCTCTGGCCGCGAAGCTCTTTGAGATCGAACATATCAAAGAAGTGATGATCGGCCCGGACCTTGTGACGGTGACGCGTGATGAGAAAGTCCAAAGCTGGAACGCCCTGATCCCGCTTGTGACGGAAGCGATCCGTGAGTTCTTTGCTTGCGGGAAGATGAGCCCCAAGGTTTGCGATAAATGCGCGGATGTCACGAATCCGGGTTCCGAGATCGAAAAAAAGATCATCCAGATCATGGATGAGCAGATCCGTCCGGCTCTTGCGCGGGACGGCGGCGATGCGGTTTTCTGCGGTTTTGAGAACGGCGTCGTGAAACTTCACCTGAAAGGCGCCTGTTCCGGATGCCCCAGTGCAACCATAACGCTCAAGATGGGTATCGAAGCCTACCTCAAGGAATACATCCCCGAAGTCAAAGAAGTCGTCAGAGTGTAAGCCAAGCCACGGAAATATTTTTTCCGCAGCGCGCTTTTCTTAAATTCTTTTCCGACCCAGCCGATACTCCATGCAGGAAGTCATTCACTGACGGAGGAAAATATGTCCCAAAAAGTTCTTCGCAAGCTTTCCGCAAGCAAGGTCACCACATTCAAGATACGGAATCGCCGGGGATATGCCGCGATCTTCATGAATAACCTGACCGAGGGGAATACCGTGGGGATCGCTTTGGCGCGAATGGCCAAGGCTGTCAAGCGGATGGGATACCTTTTGGGCTGAAGCCCAAGACCTCAGACTACAGACCAGAGACCAGAGACTTAAAACAAACCGCAGCTTTTTTTGCTTCGGTCTCTAGTCTCTAGTCTCCGGTCAAGAGTCTTTTTTAACGGCCGCTGGCGTTCTTGCGTTTTGCAAAGCAATCTTTGCAATAGACCGGACGGTCTTCGCGGG
>CAZGCC010000214.1:0-2190 GCA_964524195.1 uncultured bacterium
GGCTATTTTGGAAATTGTTGCCGGTCGCGATCGTTCTTGGGCTGCTTGTGTATGCTGGTTTTGTGGTGAAGGAAGCCCTTAGCGAGGATCGCTGGCTAAAAGTCCAGGAGATCCGCGTGGTCCCGCCCGATGTTCTTTCGGCGCAGAGTATTCGCATGCTGGAGGACAAGATCCTTGGCAAGAACATCCTTTTGCTTGATCTTCACGAGATCGAGTCGACGATCGAGCTGGGGCCCGGCGCGCAAAGCGTGCGCGTGATCCGTGAGATGCCCTCCACGGTCCGTATCGAGATCCAGAAACGGCGACCAATCGCGAATGTTCAGTTAAAGCCCGGAGGGGCTTACGCGATCGTGGCGGAGGATGGTTTCATCATTGAAAGTCGTCCGGCAAGTGATCCTGCCTGGATCCTGATCGAAGATTTCAGCGAGCCGATCAAAGAGCCGCGGGTTGGCGCCAGGATCCAAAATAAAGGATTTGCGGAGGCGCTGAAATTTTTGAGTCTTTACCGGAAACATGAATTGGCGCGCCGGGAGACTGTCACCCGCATCAGTCTTGATCCGTACGGGAATGTGACGGTCAGGCTTGGCGAGGGACCGGATTTTCAATTGGGGCGAAAGGCTTCGGAAAAACTCCAGGTTTTAGATAAGGCCGTTGTTTATCTCTTCCAGACGGAACCCCGGGAAAATATCGAATACATGGACCTGCAATACGATCGCGTGGCGGTCAAGAGGAAAAAATGACCATGCCCATGGATCTGAAGAACCAGTGCGTTGTTGTCTATGTCGGGACCCGTAAGCTGATGGTGATGTTGGGGGACACAGGGAAGAGTCATCCGCAGGTATTGCGCTATGAAGAAATCTTAGCCCCGGCAGGATTTGAAAAAGGTCTGGTTTGTAATCTCCAGAATGCCAGCGCGTCGCTAGAGAAAATACTGAGCGCTCTTCTGCCGCCCGAGTTTTGGGAGCAGGTTCCGTTCTATGTGGTGCTTGGGAACAGCCGCTTCAAGATGTACCGGTTCTCCAGCTGTGAGTATTATTCTCCCGAAAGGCGCACGATCAGTTCTCATGAAGTCCAGTCCGTGGTCCAGCAGACGCGCAATGTGGCGACGCTTCCCCTGACCGAATCGATCCTCCAGGCCATTCCGGAATCATTTCTTGTTAACGACATGCCCGCGGTTCGCAACCCCGTGGGGCTTGAAGCCGAGCGCCTTGGGGTGACGCTTCAGATCTACACCATGGAATTCCAGGCTTTTCGCAATATTGCCAAAGTGTTTGAGACGCTGGATATTGAGGTGGAAGGTTATTTCCCCAAAGTCCTGCCGCTTTCCGAGGCTGTGTTGGGCGATGCGGAAAAGCAGGAGGGAAGTATGATCCTGGATATCGCCGATGATGCCACCCAACTGGTGCTCTGGAAAAACGGCCTTTTGGCCGGCGTGCGGACGCTTCCGATGGGCGGGTATTATCTGACCCAATGCCTCGCGAAAGACTGGAATATCGAGGAACGGGATGCGGAAAAGGTAAAAGAGAAATTCGCGACGCTGGATATGCAGGAACAACAAAGCGAAGAGCTGGTGCCGCTTGTGACGCGGAATGACAAAGTGCGGCAATCGATCCCGCGCAAAGAATTTCTCGAAAAATTCTTCAAGCACGCGCATGGCTGGATGGGCAAGATCCTTGAGTCGGTGGATAGCTTCACGCAAGATGAGAAGGTCCGTTACCCGCACATTCTTTTTACCGGCGGAGCGGTTATGACCGATGGGTTTCTTGAGTGGGTTCAGAAAGAATTTTCGCGCGACGGGAAGCTGGGGGCCACACGGCATGTAGAAGCGCCTCAGGAGCTTGTTCGCGATCCCTCGATGGCTCCTGCGCTTGGGATGTTCCGGTGGGTCATGACCTACAAGCGCTCTCAGGAAGCCCTCTTCACCCCCCGCGGGTTCCTCGCCAAGACTGTTGCTTCGGCCCGCGCGTGGTTCACTAATTATTTTTAGGCTCTGCTTCCATTTCTTCATCTGTCTAGCCCTAAAAAAGTAACAAGCCTCTTTTTTTTGTGTAGCCCTTTACGCATATCTAAATACCCTAAATCTCATTGTTGGATCATTGTGGCACAATATTATGTTATCTAATGCTATATTAAGAGTTTTTAGTTGTTGTTTTGCTTTAAAATTATTTAAATATTGTCTTATAGAGCTAT
>CAZGCC010000215.1:0-2187 GCA_964524195.1 uncultured bacterium
GGTGGTGACACCCAAGATCGCCTCCCTCGCGGGTATTGAAAACTATGCCAAGGTCATGAAAGGCGATGTTTCGTTTAAGGATTATCTCAAAACTACTTATTTTGACGCTCTGATGCGTCACGCCGCAAAAGGATTGGTCGAGGCTCTGCCCATCCCGGATCGTGTGAGGACCTTGAAGACCTGGCGCGATAATGTCATCCGTGAGCTTGCGAAGGAAGGCCGTATCACGGATGCGGGGAAATTCCTGCCCTACATCGATGAATTGCTCCGGAGTCATGGGGAAGCGGTTTCCGTCGGTCCCAAACGCACGAAAGAAGAGATCCTCGACATCGTTCGCAAAGAACTCGAGAAGTTCAAAAAGGAATCCTTCGCGAAGATCTGGAAGACCTTTGAATTTCAGCTCGATATTTTTACCGACGGCCTCAAAGGACTCGTTGCCAAGAAAGATCTCAACACCCGATCCGTCTCCGCCCTCCTCGACCGCGCCAGCCAATCGAGACCGGCAATGCTTTGCGTACGACGAGGTTTGGCTATGAATGGTCCCGGCATTGCGATCCCAGAGTTGCCCTGGGCATTATCGGGGGTTGAATCGGTTGCAGAGCTAACCGCCCAAACTTCTGGTGATGCGCGCATCGCTGGAATCCGTTCACGATCTCAAACAGGATTAATGGGCATCCCAATCGTGCCGAATGGGGATACTCTTTACCGGGGGATGACGCGCTCTCAATGGAGAGAGACCATCAAGCGAGGAAGTGTGCCCCCTACAGAGTTTTCTATGTATGGGACATGGGTCACCTTAGATCCAGATTCAGCGGAAACCTATTCGATGCGCGGTGGCGAAGGTGAGGCGGTTATTGTCGTGTACAAGCATTCTGCGAATGGAAAAGTCTCCGGGCTTACAGACTACGGGGACAGCCGCCGCCAAGGGCGGCTTGATCTCTCGGATGTTGCAAATGCTTACGCTTACAATCCAAAAACAAAGCGATGGGAAGTTATTTATCCTGCGGAAGGGGCATCTCTCGTCCGCGCTGAATCGCGAACGGGTTCCTGGAAAGCTATGATGATCGCAGGGATCCTGATGTTGTCAGCGGTAGCTGCGTTGGGTCGCGATCAAGTATTCAAGCCGGAGAGTGCGGTGAAGATAGAGGCCGCAATCGAGGCTTTTGGCCCTCAGTTCCCAGCGGGGAATGTTTTTGGCTCAGAGCATCAGGCCGTGATCACAGATGTGCAGAAGGAGCTAGTTCGACTGGGTTATCTTGCGTCCATAAACAGGTCTGGAAAAAGCAATGTGGATGGTTTTTGGGGAAATAACACGGAAGATTCTTTAGGTCGGGCCTTGGCGGATGGAAAAACATTTGGAGGCCTTAGGGCTTCGGCCGATGAACCAACAAGCTCAGGCGATGCTCTTTCCGATAAGTCAAACCTGAATCCTGCGGATCTAACAAGCGCGCGAGAGATGTTGAGCCAGATCAAAGGCTTTGGGCATGTAAGCAAGACTGGGCCTTACGACGCGACGCTCGATCAGGCGATAAGAGATTTTCAATTGCGCTATATGGATCCGACCCAGCTTCCCAGGGACGGGAAAATCTACTGGGGAAAGAAATCCAGATCTGCCGCGCAGAAGGTTTTGGATGCACAGAGGGAAAGAATGGATTTGCAGGCTGTGGTGCTTTCCGTTTCCGCAGGAGGGCCTGCAAGTGTTGGCGATATCATGGTGCAAAAAGCCTTTCTAAAAAGACCGCTTTCCGAAAAGTCGCCAGAGGCTGTGTCGATGTACACAACTTTCTATCTTCAAGGTGCCCAGGTTGTGAAAGATTCGATAACAAAGCTTACGGACGAAGAGTTTCGAGGTGTTTTTGGATTGAGTAAAGGCGAAGTCACAGAGGCCCATATTCAACGAATTGCGGACTGCGCTTTTGAAATTGCGCTTCATGAGAGTTGGGGTTTCAGCAAGAGTCGACCCGTCGGTGGTGGAAGTACTGCTCTCGGGCCAGGCATGACGCTGAAGAGTAATCGCAACAAGTTTGGGGGGATGAACCCCTTTATCAGAGTGCTCGGAACAGCACCCACAAATGAGCCGGGATGGGAAAAATTTCTCGTGACGGATCCTGGGCCGGATGTGATCAAGCGGCATATATTCATGATGATGCTTTATAATGCATGCTTTACTTATCAGGAAGACAAGAC
>CAZGCC010000216.1:0-1868 GCA_964524195.1 uncultured bacterium
AACTGATACGCTATTGGCGTTTGAGCCACGGGGACTTGCCGTTTAAAAAAGACGGGCTGCGGGGCATCTATCATTTTTCGAGCGGCTTGGGATGGCGGGGCGGGTATATTCCTTACACCAATCTTTCAAAATTCCGGTATCTCTACATCAAGGCTCGCAATATCTCAGAGAAAGGCTGCGGCTGTTTTTATGTCGAACTGAAGCATGAATCCGACCAGCTGCTGGGAGAAAAAATACCGATCCACATGCCCGCCGACCAGAAATGGCGTATCTACGAGATCCCCATCCCGCCGCATGTCCGCTACACCTTCAACTATATCGCGATCTCGGACCCTTTTTCGGATTTCGAATTGGGTTCGCTTCTCTTGACACCTGCAGAGATCATTGGGACTTTCGGCGCCATCGAAAAGGTCGCCTATTCAGCTCGGGAGTATAAACCTCTTGAGTGTACCCATCGCCCCTGCCCCGCCACCGCCACCGATCTCAAACCTCAGGGTCTATAGCGACCCACAACCCCGTATACTTCGACAATCTTTCGCCTTTATCAAGTAGGAGGGAGAGTAGCTTCTCCCCGCCTCTCACACCACCGAGCTCAGAGATTCCCCATCGGAGATGTTGCAATTTAAGCATTTCTGAGGGCGATTTTTAATAAGATTCTCAAGTCTTGAAATCTCCGGAGCGGGAATGAGCTTCAATTTTTTCCTTCAGGGCCTTTAAGCATACCCTTCTACCCTCAAAAGTGGTGCACTTGCTCCTTGAGCCTAGAGATTTCCTTATTGAACTATGGGCTAAATTATGTTCAGCAATGCTATAAATTGATACATTTGATAGTTATTGCTATATGATTATGCCGTTTATTTTTTATAGCATCCTATTATTTTAAATAAGCATGTGTTATGTTTCATAGTAGCCAGAAAATAAGAGGGGATTATATAAATGAACCTGAAAGAAAAAAGCTTGGTGTTAGATTTTTCCGGTAGATGGCTCATCGACCTGATTCTCATGGTCTCTTTCCTGTATCTCTTGAGCATCCCCTTAGCGTTGGCTCGTGAAGCCGCAGTCCCAGTAACAGCCAAAGATCCGGCGCAACCAGTTGTCCTCGCAACAGGAACCCCTGAACTTGAAAAATCTGCGGCACAAACGCTAGCTCCTTATACGACCGTTAACTCAGTGGATTTCTTAATGGAGAGTTCAACGCTTTCCAGAAGACTCGCATCAGAGACCGGCCCGTCGGTCATAGCGCCAGAACCCCCGCCGGTAAACGATACGGACCCTAAACCTGTCACGCTTCCAGTCCTTCAGGGCACGGTGGTTCCAGAGAGCGATGAGGTAGCGATGCTTGTTTCAGAGCAATGTTCTCAAAATGGAAGCGCAGCTGAAAGCACGAGCTCCTGCGCGCGCGTCTATTCGAACGGCCACCGCGCCACCGTCCTCACCCAAAACGCGAATGAAGGCGATGAATTAAAGACCCAGACGGTCATTGAAGAATTTGACAGCAACAATATCCTTCTTCATAGAAAGACCATCCGCCACCGCGTGGATTACAATTATCTGAAGGATAAAAAAGCCAAGGAAAAAGAGCTTTTTGATATTATCTACCAGCCGACAGGCAAGAAAACTACCCGGGAACTCATGGTCTATGAATATTTTCTCGATACGGGCAAAGCCAAATCCCTCTCCTGGACCCAATACCAACAGATCGCAAGCGAACCCAAGGCAGAGCTGGCTTATCACGCGCTATTGCGCTATGGCGACGACGGAAGTCCGGACCGGGGACTCGCCGAAAGATGGAACCAAGGAAAAAAGACCGCGACCTTCATGAACTGGAACCGCCATTCAAAAGGCTTTGCGGCACTGGATAAGGAGAC
>CAZGCC010000216.1:1878-2182 GCA_964524195.1 uncultured bacterium
CTTGGGGACAGTGGGAGGGCTGGATCCGGAATGTCTCCCCGCAGTCGCATCTTCCGCAGTTCTAATTTAAGGCTTAAGTTGAGCCGGGCTGGATTTGCCTTAAGCTGGTAGCGGTACTTGCTCATCGGAGCTTGTGGGTTACTCCATACGGCAGAAGCTCCCAATTCGATTTGAATGGTACAACTGCCGGCTTTGACGAAAAGAGGATCTCAGGCCTATGACGCGACTAGAGGGAGCCCTCCGCAGTCGGGACACCACTTGGGCTTTGATCGGAGTCGCCGTTCATCTTTTTTAATTTGGCCAT
>CAZGCC010000217.1:0-327 GCA_964524195.1 uncultured bacterium
CATTTCCAGCACCACCGGGAATCCTACGATCTCGATTTTTTCACACAACGGTATGACCCCGCCAAGGTCGATCAGGTCGCGGCCCATCTTGAAAGCCGGACCTCAAAAAAGATGAAGGTGGTTGCCCGCGAAGAGGGTAAAAAGGAATTCGCGGATATCCGGCGTTACGATCTCGTCATGGATACGAAGAACGCTTTGAGGATCGACTTTGTCAAAGACATCCACGACCTCCTGGAGCCTTTGATGGAGGTTAACGGCATTCCCGTCCTTTCACTCGCAGATAGCTACCTGCGCAAGATCTACGCGGTGACGGGAGTCATCGCAAAA
>CAZGCC010000217.1:383-1299 GCA_964524195.1 uncultured bacterium
GAGGGATCTTTTTGATCTCTATCATCTTTCCTTGCGCGTTGAGCGGCTTTCTTCTTTTGCCGTGAAACACTGTGATGACCTGCAGATCGAAGGTCTGTGCAATTGGTTCCGGTCCTTTAACCGTATGGATATGAAGATCGAGCTTGCGGATATCCGGACCACAAAGCCGGTGGAATTCCGGGACATCGACCGGCATTTCTTAAAAGAGATCGAACAGCTCTATGGGAGACTTTTTTAACATGGGAACGGATAAAACCTGGTTGTGGAACGTTAAACTGACCGACGCGGAAGCCCGGGAGATCCTCAAGGACCCTGATGATCCCAGGTTCCTTATTTATGCCGCCAGGCGTTTGGCCACCGCGAATCTTCCCCGGGATGTGTTCCGGGATTACCTGAAGCAGGAGCACTTCCTCATGTTCTGGCCCCGCATCAAGCGGCAGATGCACAAAGACGCATGGAACCGGGAGCGCGTCATTTTTTGGCAGGGGGCATTTGACTATCTGATCAAATCGCTTAAGGAAAAAGGAACCCCGTTCATTCGGCCGAAACCCGAAGTCCGTATGGATCCCGAACAACAAAAGATCGGTCAAGGGATCAGGGATCTCCGCCGCTCCCGTAAAATGACCCAGGCAGAACTGGCGAGGAAAGCGGGCCTCACCCAACAGCACATCGCCAAGATCGAAAAAGGACTTTCGTGTCCGCGTTCCCAAACCATGGAAAAGATCGAAAAAGCGCTGAGGACAAAGCCGGCCGGATATTCCGTTGAGGAGCCCTTTCGCGAAAACAGGGTCACTGAACCCGTCACGACCTGGTTCGTTGAAGAGCCCGGCAGGAGGACCGAGAGCAAGAGGTGACCCGCCTCAAACCCGGCTTATAGACCAGAGCTTTTAGCTATCGGCTGTGGGCTATCAGCTGC
>CAZGCC010000217.1:1309-2170 GCA_964524195.1 uncultured bacterium
GCTGCGGTCTGGTTCGATCGGTATTTGGCAGATATCTTCTTTACGGATGTCGATGGGAAAGAACAATACTTAAACAATATACTTCTTGAGAACGGACTTGCGGTAGGGCTATAGTCTATAAGCTGTAGGCTGTAGTCTGAAGCTGGGCAGTATCTTAACAATGCGATTCTAGAGAACGGATACGCGATCCGCGTACACGGCTGACCAAAAAGAGTGACGCGGTCGTACTAGTTTATGAGAAACAAGTGCCGTGAGGATGGGGGGAGTGACTGCCCATTAATAGTGACTGTCATCTGTTTTGTATATTTTGACATATAATTTGACAAATTATTAATATAATATTATACTTCTCATTGTAAACAATAGAGTTAGATATGACAAAATAGATGACATAAAAATGGATAAAATAGTCGAAACATTTAAATCCGGCCCTTTTGTGTTTAGCCATAAATTTGATCAGGCTAAATTAGGGGATTATCTTCTTCAAACCAAGCTGCTTTTCATTACCATCAAAGACCTTCCGGTGCTTCCTAACCTGGCATCACAGATCGAAGAAGAGCTTGTCCAAAAATCGATCTTTGGCACGGCAGCCATTGAAGGGAACCCCCTTTCGGAAGAAGCTGTCGGCAAGCTTTTGACCGAGGACGACAAAAAAAAGGGGCTCGAAAAGGCGGAAAAACAGATCCAGAACCTTAAAAATGCTTATGCCCTTATCCGCGAAACACGGCCCTCGAAACAACCGTTTATTCTTGATGAGCCCTTTATCAAAAAGCTTCAGGGGATGATCACGGAAGGATCCGAAGATAACCGGAATACCCCCGGCAATTACCGGAACGAACCCGTCAAGGTGGGCGATGAGGC
>CAZGCC010000218.1:0-2153 GCA_964524195.1 uncultured bacterium
CCGCCGGACTTGCCCTCTCGTATGACCGTTGGGAAACCCTCGAAAAACTGAAAAACGCGTGAGTTTTTAAAAGAAAATATTTTTACAATAAATGTGATAAGGAGGGAAAGATGTTCGATCTGAGCAAGTTAGGAGATATGACCAAGATCGCCGGGGAGGCGAAAGCAATGCAGGAAAAACAGGAACGGATGTCGCGGGAGCAGACGGATCTTCTTAGGAATATATCCGAACAGCTCGAGAAGATCATTTCGTTGTTACAGAAGGCATAGTTCGGTTCTGCCATAACGGGAGAGGGATTGGAAATAAAAAAGCCAAGCTTAGTGAGCTTGGCTTTTTTATTTTAGGCTGAGGTCTGACTAGAATTTGAAGAGTTTGATCTTGGCGGCTTCGCCGGAGCCTTTTTCGGCTTCCTGGACTTCATAGCTTTCATCCGTGGCGTAGCCCAAGGAGACGACCTTCTTGACGCCTTTGATGGTGTTATCAATAACTTTATCGCCGCCTTGTCGCGCGCCTTCCATGGTTCCAGCCACCGGATTTTTTGAAATGGTGCCTCCCGCGGTGTCTCCCAAGGCATCCCTTGCGTTATCCACCGTCATTTCCTTTACGCCTGTCGCGAAATTTTTGACGGGATGACTCTTTTCAGGGACTTGGGACGCTTGATCGATCTGTTTCTGGATCTTTTCCTCCTGCCGGGCGTCTTCGTCATACTGACCGCGGCGGCTCATACCGAGGTTCACAGAAACGGCGAGAAGAACAAAAAAGACAAAAAGTTTTTTACGCATGCAAGGCCCCTTTTTGAAGAAGTGACGATCCAAGATCCATAAGAACTTAACGGGCCACAGTATACAATATTTTGTTTCCAAGAGGCAACCTTGTTTGATTTTTATCAGGGGGTGGGATATACTAGCCCGCCTTTCTTAAGGTTTTATCACGGTTGAACTTAGGACGAGACCAGGAACAAAATGAAAAAGATCAGAATTGGACTTCTCGGATTGGGACAGATCGGCACCGGACTCTACGAGATCCTGGCGGCGAAAAAAACTCTTTTTGCCCGCCAAATCGGAGTGTCTTTCGAGCTTGCAAGGATCGCCGAGAAATATCCCGAACGGAATAAAAAGGTCCATCCTCCGAAAAGCATCATGACCAAGGACGCTTTCGCGGTGGTGCGGGATCCGTCCATTGATATTGTGGTGGAATTGATCGGCGGAACGACGGTCGCCCGCCAGTTGATCAAAGAAGCGCTCCGGAACGGCAAGCATGTCGTGACGGCCAACAAAGCGCTTCTGGCCGAACACGGCGACGAGATCTTTGAATTGGCGCACAAGATGCGTCGCTGGGTCTGTTTTGAAGCCAGTGTCGGCGGGGGCATCCCGTGCATCAAAGCCCTGCGCGAAGGGCTCGTGGCCAACAATATCGAATCGATCTACGCCATCATCAACGGAACCACGAATTATATCCTGACGCAGATGACCGGGACCGGCACGAGTTTCAAAGAGGCGCTGGCCGGAGCTCAGGCGAAAGGTTATGCCGAAGCCGATCCGACGCTGGATATCCAGGGGATCGACGCGGCGCACAAGCTTGCGATCCTCGTTCGGTGCGCGTTCGGCGGGCGGGTGAAGTTCAAGGATATTTACTCCGAAGGGATCACTCAGATCTCAAGCGATGACATCGCGTTCTCGAAGGAATTCGGGTTCGTGATCAAATTACTGGCGATCGCCAAGAAGACCGCGGACGGCATCGAGGCGCGCGTGCAACCGACGCTGCTTCCGAAATCCCATATTCTCGCGAATGTGAACCAGTCCTTTAACGCGATCCTGCTGCGCGGCGATGAGACCGGGGATGTGATGCTTTACGGTCGGGGGGCCGGCGCGCATCCGACCGCGAGCGCCGTGGTCTCGGATCTTGTGGATATCGTCAAAGGCAATGCCGAAGGCCCCGTGGACGACGCGTTCATGATCCGCGCTTTGGGGCCGCGGCTTTCTGTCAAAAGCATTTCGTCCATTTTGTCACGCTATTATCTGCGGTTCTATGTGATCGACAAACCCAGCGTGCTTGCCGCGATCACGAAGATCCTGGGAACGCACAAGGTCAGCATTTCGGATGTGATCCAGCGCGAACGGAGCGCCGGCAAAGTGGTGCCGCTCATTCTCCTG
>CAZGCC010000219.1:0-2139 GCA_964524195.1 uncultured bacterium
GGATCTTCCTTTTAAACCGTTAAGGAACGGAACGCATGCGCGCGATCGCTCTTTTGGTAGTTTCCAATATTTTTATGACCGCGGCTTGGTACGGTCATCTTAAATTCAGGTCTTCCGCGCTTTGGAAAGTTATTATCATCAGCTGGCTGATCGCGTTCGTGGAGTATTGCTTCCAGGTCCCCGCGAACCGGATGGGGTCTTATCAGTTCTCCACCGCCCAGCTCAAAACGATCCAGGAAGTGATCACCTTGGTGGTCTTCTGCGGTTTTTCTGTTCTTTACCTGAAAGAAGAATTAAAATGGAACTACTTGGTCGGTTTTGGTTTCATGATCATTGCTGTTTTCTTTGTTTTTAAAAAATGGTAAGTCTAAAGCCCCGGGGAGGAAAAATTTCTCCGGCTAAAACGAAAGGTTGTTATGGCTCTTAAAGAAACTTATGAAAAGCAGGGCGCTTTCCTTTTCCGTCACAGAAGTTATCTTCCTCTTTTGGTGGGACCTCTTGTGATCGCGGCATTTCTGGACCCCCAGTACACCCATCGCACTTTTTCAGGATTTGCCGGCGGCCTGTGGGAAACGATCTGCATCCTCATTTCCTTTGCGGGGCTCGGGATACGGTCCCTGGTGGCGGGCTATGTTCCGCTGGGAACCTCCGGACGGAACACAGAACGCCAGGTCGCGACAAGCCTGAACACCAAGGGCTTGTACTCTCTTGTCCGTAATCCGCTTTATCTCGGAAATTTTCTCATCATCCTGGGGCTTCTCCTCTTTATCCAGGTCTGGTGGTTCACCCTCGCAGGGATCGCTATTTTCTGGATCTTTTACGAGCGGATCATTTTTACCGAGGAGGAATTCCTCCGCGGAAAATTCGGGGCCTCGTTCGTCGAGTGGTCTTCGAAGACGCCTGTTTTTATTCCGAAATTCTCGGGATTTCAAAAGCCCGAGCTTCCTTTCGCGTGGAAGATCGTCCTGCGCCGCGAGCATTCGACCCAATTCGGCATGGTCTCGGCCTTGAGCGTGCTTGGGATCGCCGCCGATCTTTTTACGAAGGCCGATCACAGGATCGCCCCGTTCTGGTGGATCTTCTGGGGGACTTCGCTTGTGATCTATCTGGTCTTCCGTTTTCTTAAGAAAAAAACCAAGGTCCTGAATATCGAGGGCCGTTAACCTTTCCCGAGGTGTTTTATGAAAAGATCGATCGGCGCAAAAACCCTTTTATTCCCCACCCCTGTCCTGATCGTTTGCTCCTACGACGGCCAAGGCGTTCCCAATGCCATGAATGTCGCCTGGGGCGGCATCGCGTGCTCCGAACCCCCGTGCGTGGCGATCTCGGTCCGTGATCACCGAAAAACCTACGAGAACATCGTCGCTCAAAAGGCTTTTACCGTAAATATCCCTTCTGAAAGATACATGAAAGAGGCGGACCATTTCGGGATCGTCTCGGGGAAAGCCGAAGATAAATTCAAAGCCACGGGCCTGACAGCCGTCAAAAGCGATCTTGTGAACGCGCCCTACATCAAAGAATTCCCGGTTGTCCTGGAATGCTCTCTCAAAGAAACCCATAAGCTCGGAACGCACACGCAATTCATCGGAGAGATCCGGGATGTTAAGGTGGAAGAATCCGCCCTCAACTCCAAAGGTTTTCCGGATGCCGAAAAGATGAAAGCCTTTATGTTCGATCCGGGAACCAGCTCTTATTACGCGACCGGGAAATTCCTCGGGCAGGCCTACACGGTAGGCAAAGCCAAATAATTTTTATGGGAAAGTGGCTTGGGTTGGCGGCAGGCGGTCTTCTCGGGACTTTCGCCCGCTATTTCCTTGCCGGGGCTGTCCATCGCGTTCTGGGGGTTACCTTCCCCTTCGGAACGATGGTGGTCAATCTTCTGGGCTGCTTTGCGATCGGTTTCCTCGCCGTGCTCGCGGAAGAAAAATTCCTTCTGGGGCCCGGACTTCGCATCTTCCTCATGATCGGTTTCTGCGGAGCCTTTACGACCTTTTCGACTTTTGTTTTTGAAACTTCCGCTCTCGCCAAAGACGGCGAGACTTTGTACGCTTTGCTGAATATCGTCCTGAGCGTGATCCTGGGATTCCTGGTTTTCCGCCTGGGCGTCATGCTTGCGCGAGCTATATAAATCTCTAAGGG
>CAZGCC010000220.1:0-2134 GCA_964524195.1 uncultured bacterium
GGATCTTCAGATCACTACGAAGGACTATCCTCTCCCCAGAACTCCTTGCTTCGGAGCGGAACCCATCTCCATCTTTTTCAGACTCCCCAAGCCTTGACAAAAATGCGTCTACAAAGGGACCAGCATCCGGCGTTAGTCTTTTGACTGTTGAGATGGCCTCCATGAGAAGCGGTTGGCGATTTCGAAGAGCCGTTTTCAACTGGTCCAATATGCCTTTTGGGAGCTCTTCCCCCTTTTCACGAAGCTCCTCATCAAGAATTGCCAATAGCGTCAGATAAGAAGCTGTTCCTTGATCATGAGCGCGTTTTTCTTCAAGCTCCACTCCTTCAAGAACGATCCTCACAAAACGCCGGAGTAATTCTTCGTCATTAAATAATTCGGGAGCAAGCCGGATTAACTGAGAAATGGTTCGCACGGAGAACGGCCTTTTTTGGAAAAATGCCTCGCCATACTCCAACGATGCAAACTGATAACTTGTTCCCAATCCGTGCTCGTCTGTCTTAAGCTTCCGGATCAATTCAGGGATCCAGCTTTTCAGCTTGAGATCTGCTCCGCTCTGATACGCCCCATTTGTCATTGAACTTACTAACATCATCCATAACCCGAAAGCCCGATATCCCCGCCCGTTCATTTTTTGAGCCAGGCCGAAAAAAGAATCCTGCACAAGAGGATCCTCAAAAACAATTTTCCGAAGACCGGCTATCTTTTCTTCATTCGCGATGTGCTCCAAAAATCTCAAATCGCTTTCTTCCGCATTCTTGAGAAGATCAAGCAACCCCTGTTTCATGATCAAAGCCATTTCATCGCCCGCAAAGTCTTTGTTCTCTTCCCAAATAGGCCATAAAACCTTATCTATGACATTCCGATGGAGCGAAGACCAGCGGGGGCTTTCAAAACGGGTTTGAAGAAACAGGAGAAAATCCGTGTTTAGAACGGTTCTAAACAACTTCAAGGCTTCGGCCTTTTGCCTGGGCAATTCTTTTTTTCCTTTCACATATTCCAGAACATCATCGTTGACCGTCCGAACTCCTTCAGACGAACGGATCTCAGACCTTTGTCGATAGACCGTCATGGACTCACATCCTGCCATAAAGACAGGCCCACCCAACAAGAATGCCACAGCAACCTGTCCCAACATTTGAAAGTCCCCCCTCGCCTCGGAGCGGGCTTTGGGGGCTCTCCCTCTATTCGCAGCAATTTGCTGCTTGAAAAAATTTCGGGCTGTTTCCTGAAGCACCGCATTGGGCGACAACAATGCCGCGAACATCAGGTTGTTGTATCCCTCTCGTAGCGTCATTTCCGGCGACTTGCGTCCCGCGGCTTTATCTCCCCCCCTGACTTCGGAACGCCTGACCAGATCAATCTTCTTGATAAGAGCGCTTTTCACATTGCCGGGCTGCTCGCCATTCGGTCCGTAGCGGTAAACGATGAACTCGATCCCTCTCAGATCCCCAGTGATATTTCCGTTTGCATTGCCTGTTTGATCTGTAATAGGGATTTCGACAGTCTGGAGTCCCGATCCAAGCTGGGTCCAAACGCGCGGACTTCGAACCCAATCATAATCCGGAGAAAACCCATCGCCTTTTGCCAGGATCAACATGTACGAAGGCTGAGAAGGGTCTATTTTTTCGACATCAAGGGTGATCCGGATCGAACCGACTCGCGACGCTGGCATCACTGAAGCGGAGGAAAAACTGAATCCCGCGGTCCCGCTTTGAACCATGTTGGTTGAGAAATCAAGACGCATAGCTTCATTGGTAGGCGTAGCTGTTACATCATCCAGCAAAAGGGGCCATTGAACCAGATTCGTAACACCCATGGCAGTCTGGACAGGACGGACGAGCATTCCCGCAAAAAGATTCGATTTCCCCTGCAACCAGGAGTCCTGGAAATTCTCTGTCAGGGCTGTTCCCTCGGGAGCTTCAAACCCGGGTTTTTTGATCGCCCAAGGTTCATTGAGGTTATCGGTCACAATGTAGTAGGTTATTCCCGCTGAGACACCGGCCACCCCTCCCACTCGAACTCCGGAAGCCCCCGGAACAATGTAATCCATGACCAGTGAAGGATCTCTTGGCATATTAGACTCTGGGACAAACAGCTCGACATCGGCAGGAACATCATTGGTGGTAAATCC
>CAZGCC010000221.1:0-2120 GCA_964524195.1 uncultured bacterium
GGGTCGCAAACACCTCTTCTAAGGCTTTATCATCATAGGGGTCGCTGGGTTCGCTAAAGAGCATGTCGAAGACGATCTCTTTAGCATTCCATTCCTTGAGGATCTGAGCAAGGACCGCATGATAATGCCGGGGCCAAGGGAAATGGCGGATGCTTTTAAAGCTTTCTTCATCGATCCCGATGTAGACGATCGCCGGATGGATCTTGGCATGAGGCTTGTAGCGAAGAAAAGCGTCATAGAAAATGTTGTCAAAGCGCTGCAAAAGCGGTGTGTTAAGGAATGCAATGTTTAGAAGCAGGATGAAGAAAAAACAGGCGATCTGGATCCCGTAGGCCAAGCGCCAATTCGCTTTGATATGACGAAGAAAACGGATCAAAGCATAAGGAGGTTTTTCGATTAATCCTGTTGGAGTAGGTCGATCCATGGCCTTATCTTAAAGGCGGGCGATTCGAATTCAAGCAATGTTTTAGAGATCATTCAAAAAGAAGAATCACGATTGGTAGATCCTGTTGATGCACCCGTTCCTAGTTCCAATCCAGGATTGCCGTTGATGGAAGGAGCGATGTTGGTGCGAGGTATTACAATAGGAGTTTGTGCGATTTTTGTAGCGTTTCCGACGAGCTCATCAAATTTCACTCCTTCGGTATTTGTCCATCCCTGAAGATCTCTTTCAACAAGAGCCAGCGGTGTTGATGCTATTTTAGCGTCTTGGGCCATGTTCCTACTGTCCTTGGGGAGCGCTAAAGTGGAGTCGGGTGACAGGGTGCCACTAGCGGACATTTGCTGAGCCACGGAATCGACTAATTCATTCCCCTTGAATTCGATGACGCCATCATTATGGGTTACCACATTGGCAGAATTTTCTTTTTCAAGATTGACGATGGCAAGAAACTGTTGATGGGAAGATGATGAGGCGTCATCAGCGGAATAAGACAGAGGAATAGCCCAGAATGAAAATACCACGACCAGTCCCAAGAAACTCCGCACCCTCTGAGCAATCTTCATTGTCTCTGTGCCTCCGAAACAAATATAACACATAGGGATTTTAAAATAACAAGTTGTATATAAGCGCTATAAGAAGCTGCTTTTTACTATACGAATAATAAGAAATCTATAGGTGAAATGGAAATCCCAAGCTTGTGGCATCAATAATTCTTGAAGAGTCGGGGGAATGTCCCGGACCTTTAACCCATAAAAACAAATGAAAAACGATACTGGATAAGGTATCATACAGCTATCGTAGCATTTGGTTTTTACATCAGGGGTAGTTGGGACAGCCCTGATTTTTGTTTTCTTTTCCTGAATGGGAATCAGGGCAGCCCCAATCTCAGCTTTGCTTCGATTGATTAGAATTTGGACTGCCCCAATTTAAACTTTATTAAAATCGATAGGTTTTGGAACTATGAAATCGAATGATCTGGATTTTGAGATATCATTCCTCGAAGGTGTTCTGAAGCATCGCCCCAACTATATCGATGCTCTGGCGCCGCTTGCGGAGGCCTATACCCGCCGGGGGTTGTTCGAAAAGGGGCTCGAGATCGACAAACGGCTGGCATTCCTCTGTAAAGATGATCCCATCATTCACTACAATCTCGCCTGCAGTCTCGTGCTTTCAGGATTTACCGCGAAGGCCCTGACCGCGTTGAAAAAAGCCGTTCGCTTGGGATTCGCGGATCTGGGGCACTTGGAAAAAGATCCGGACCTCAAGCCTCTGCGCGATTATGTTCCGTTCCAGCAATGGCTTTTGACCATTTCCCAAAAAACAAAAGGCTGAAAAGGCTTTCCGGGATCCGCGTGCCCCTTTCTCCCCAGCTCAAGAAAAAGAAACAGGCCCCTTTGGCCGTTCACTACGGCCGGAAATTGCTCCGCTTTCTCGAAAAGAAAAAAGGATCGCTTTCGCCACTTTTGATCGTGGCGCATGATTATCCGGATCCGGACGCGATCGCGACCGCGCTCGCGCTTCAATATCTGGCTGAGCGGCGGTATAGCATTCGTTCCAGGATCGTTTACGCGGGGATCATCGGTCGCGTAGAGAACCGGGCCATGGTGGATCTCTTGAAGATCTCCATCCACAAGTTCCGGCCGTCGGATATCTCCAATTTTGCCCATACGGCATTGAT
>CAZGCC010000222.1:0-2108 GCA_964524195.1 uncultured bacterium
TGGGCCTGGATCAATTCGGCAAGATACTGGACATGCGTCCACTGTTTTTGCGCCGCCAGTTTGGCCAGAGACTCGTATTGTTCCTGGATAAGCATAAGCTTCAGATATTTCAAGTTTTCCTCAAGTTCTGTGTCTTGCTTTTCTTCGACAGTTGCCGAGGTCATCATTTTTGTAAGTATTTGAATTCATTGAGTCTGGATATTGAAAAAGCGGAATATTTTCAAAAATGTGGTGCCAAATAAGCTATGAACAACTACATATATACATTGAAATATATTGAATAACGTTCTCAATATGGGGTGACAAAACAAGGAGGTGCCCCATGTTTGCCAGAGTGAAAAAAACCGGTCAGTACTCATATCTTCAAATTGTCCAGAACCGCCGGGAAGGAACCAAAACCATCCAACGGGTTATAGCCACATTGGGCCGGGTGGATCAGATTCAGGCAAAAGGCGAAATCGAAAATCTTGTTCGTTCCCTTTCCCGGTTTTCCGAGCGGGTTCTTTTGATACTATCGGGCCAAAGTGATATCCGAGCACAAGCCCGCAAGATCGGTCCCGCCTTGATATTTGAGAGAATTTGGAAAGAACTTGAAATCGGGAAAATTCTTTGCCGACTTTTAAAGGGAAGAAAATATGGCTTTAACGTAGAGAGGGCGATTTTTCTGACGGTTTTGCATCGACTTTTCGTTTCCGGTTCGGATCGTTTTTGTGACCGCTGGCACCGGGACTATGTCATTGACGGGGTTGATGATTTGGAGCTTCATCACTTATACAGAGCTATGGCCTTTTTGGGTGATGAACTCGAAGACCAGAAGGACTGTACGCCTTTTGCCCCGCGCTGCACAAAGGACATTATTGAAGAAGATCTATTCCGGGCACGCCGGGATCTTTTCAGCGGTTTGGATTGTGTTTTTTTTGATACCACCTCCATCTATTTTGAAGGAAAAGGTGGGGAGACGATCGGCGAACTGGGGCACAGCAAAGATCACCGTCCCGATCTAAAACAGATGGTGGTTGGGGTCATTCTGGACAATCACGGTCAACCGGTCTGTTGCGAGATGTGGTCTGGAAACACAACGGATGTGAAGACACTGGTTCCTGTCATCAAGCGTCTGCGTGACCGTTTTGCCATCCATCAGGTTTGTGTCGTTTCGGATCGGGGAATGATCAGCACAGAGACGATGGATTACCTGGAAGAAGAGCATATCCCTTACATTCTAGGCGCCCGAATGAGACGAATTAAAGAGGTAAAAGAAGAAGTTTTATCCCGCGCCGGCAGATATTGTGAGGTTCATCCGGAAGGCGTATCGGCCAAAGACCCTTCTCCCCTGAAGGTGAAGGAAGTGAGCGTGGAAAAGAGGCGCTATATCGTTTGTCTGAATGAAAAACAGGCCCGCAAGGACGCGGCGGATCGGCAAGCAATTATTGATTCCCTACAGGAAAAGCTCAAGACAAGTCCTAAATCACTTGTGGGAAACAAGGGTTACCGGAAGTACCTGAAGATGAGCAAAGATACGGTTTCCGTAGATCAGGAAAAGATCGAGGAAGAAGCGCGCTACGACGGGAAGTGGGTTCTCAAAACAAACACGACGCTGACGGCCCAGCAGATAGCCCTCAAGTACAAGGAACTCTGGCAGGTCGAACAGGTCTTTCGGGATATGAAGTCAATTCTGGATACCCGCCCCATCTTTCACAAGCGCGACGAGACTATTCGTGGTCATGTTTTTTGCAGTTTTCTTGCCTTGGTTCTCAGGAAGGCATTGGATCGCAGACTGGAGAAGGCCGGACATTGCTTTGAGTGGGCGGAAATCAAACAGGATCTCAAGGCCTTGCAGGAGGTGACGATTGAAGACCAGGGGAAAACACTGGCCATTCGCACCGAATGCATCGGGACTTGCGGTAAGATTTTTCAAGCGATTGGTGTGGCTATCCCGCCGACGGTCAGGGAGATAGCATGACGGAGACTGACTTATTATCAAATTTGAATCTGTGGTGCCAAAAACTTTTTCCGTGCAGATATCTATCTAAAATAGCTGAACTTTATTTTTGGAACTGTCGAAGATCAGTTATACCGCTTGCGGACAGCGCGAACCCTGTGTCCGTGAC
>CAZGCC010000223.1:0-1509 GCA_964524195.1 uncultured bacterium
TATCGGACTGCCCGTGCGAGACCTTTGAGGTGCCCCCCATTGTCAAGACAAAATTTGGACAAGTTTAGGTGGATCCTCATCCTTAATTCTTAGATTGCGCCACCTCCTTTTTTCAACGCGGCCACGGTCTTTGGCCCGGACCTGTCCCGCCCTCGCCCGGCGAAATGCAGGGAGCCCGTAGGGCGACCGGAATTTCGCCGGGCGAGGGCGGGACAGGTCCGGGGTGGTCGCGAAAGTTACAAAATTGTCTCCCCGCTGTAGATCTCTTTGGGAACCTTGTAAGCCAGAGACTGGTGAATTCTCTCCCTGTTGTAGAACCCAAAGTACTTCTCGATGCAATGAATTGCTTCTACTGCACAGCCGTAGTCTTTCATATATACTTCCTCGTATTTCAGGCTCCTCCAAAGCCTCTCTACGAAGATGTTGTCGAACGCCCGACCTTTCCCGTCCATGCTTATCCTCACGCTATTTGCTTCCAAAATCCCCGTAAAGTTTTTGCTAGTAAACTGCGCCCCCTGGTCGGTGTTGAAAATTTCGGGTTTGCTCTTTTCCAACGCCTTTTCCAAAGCGACCGCGCAGAAATCGCTTTCTAGGGACGTCGATATTTCGTGGCTTAAAACGTACCGGCTGTACCAATCCATCACGACCACCAGGTACACGAATCCGGTTCTCATTCTGACATACGTTATGTCGCTCGCCCAGACCTGATCCGGTCGATCCACTTTCAGACCGCCGAGCAGGTACGGATATTTTTTATGTTTCTTTTCGGCCAGGCTCAATCTGGGCTTTTGATAGACCGCCTCGATACCCATTTTTCGCATCAACCGCCTTACTCGCTTCACGTTGACGTCGTGCCCCCGCCGCTTGAGCCACGCCGTCAGCCGCCGGCTGCCGTAAAAAGGGTGCAAGGTGTACTCTTCGTCTATAAGACGCATTATTTGATGGTTATAGGCACTCTCCCCTTTGGGTTCGTAATAATATCCGGATCTCGAAATGCCGAGAAGTTCGCATTGACGCCCAATCCCTATTTCCGGATTGTCCGGCTCTATCAACCTCCTTTTCTCGATGTCAAAAATGTTCGGACTTTTTTTTTAGCCATTCCAATTCGACCTGCAGCTGCCCGATCTTTCGGTACAGTTCGGACTGCAGTTCCTCGGCCTCTTTTTGTTTTTTGTTTTTGCCGTTCGCGAAGATCTCGGGTATGCCCTCCTTCAGTTTTTTCTTCCATTGTGATATCTGGTTCGCGTGGACACCGTATTCGCCCGTTAGCTGCGCCATCGTCTTGGCCTGCTTCAAGGCCTCCAGGGCAACCTTGCCCTTGAAGGCCGCACTATGTCTCCGCCGGACACCGCTCATATTTTCGGAACTCCTTTCGGTTCGCTTTTTAACAAATTTTCCACCTTAACACAGTGTCCAAATTTTGGGGAGCATCATAAACCGTGGCAAAAATGCCGTAAACTTCTCGTTGAGCCGCAACCCGTCAAGTTTCTGAAGACTTTTCTTCAAGTT
>CAZGCC010000223.1:1659-2074 GCA_964524195.1 uncultured bacterium
GCCCGGTCGGGAGTTGATGGGAATCGGGGATGGCGCGCACGCGGGCGAAACATTCAAGGATTTTCTTCTCAAAATAAAGTGCCTGGGCTTTATACCCGAAAGTTTCCGGGTTGAAAAATAATAATCCGTGCTGTATTCGCCGAGATGATCTCATAAAAAAAACGGAGGAAGCGCAGGTTGCCCTGCGTGATCCTCCGTCTTCGATTCATCGGTCGTTCAGGCGTCCGAGGCGACAACGAAAGCCCCGATCAAAACCATCCTTCTTTACGCCGCGTCCACGATCTCGTCGGGAATGTCCGCGTTCGTATAGACCTTCTGAACGTCCTCGCAATCGTCCAGCAAGTCCATCAAGCGGATCATCTGTTCGGCTTCCTTGCCTTTAAGAGCGGTGGTGGTTTGCGGAAGCATGGTCACT
>CAZGCC010000224.1:0-2071 GCA_964524195.1 uncultured bacterium
GAGCCGCGCATCCGGCGAGAAAAAAACAACAAGAAACCAGAAACCATTTTTTCATGATCCACCCCGTGAGAGACAGGAAGCGTTCTTTAAACGCTTCCGTGGTCGATTCAATATCAGCTTAAAATACCTTGTGCAGAAGGCAGCATTAGAAACCAAAAAACATCATCCGTCAATCTCTAACGGGGCAAGTCCCCCTACGACGAGCCGAGCCGCCGGCCCTCAGCCGTGCGCGCTACGGCGCGGCGCTCATTATCCGTCAGATGTCTTTTGCGCAACCGCACATTCTTCGGCGTGATCTCGACCAGCTCATCTTCCTCGATGAATTCCAGAGCGAACTCAAGCGTCATTTCACGGGGCGTGATCAACTGGATCGCTTCATCGGCCCCCGAAGACCGCATGTTGGTCTGTTTTTTCTCCCGGATCGCGTTCACCACAAGGTCATGCCCCTTGTTGTTCACTCCGATGATCATGCCCTCATAAAGGATCGTGCCCGGCTGGACAAAGATCTCGCCGCGCTCCTGCAGGCCCCAAAGCGAATAAGCGACCGCTTTCCCGTCGAGCTGCGAGATCAGGACGCCGGACTGCCGCTCGGGCATATCGCCCTTGAACGGCTGGTATTCAAAAAAATTCTGATACATCATGCCAGTCCCGCGCGTCATCACCATAAATTCGTTCCGGAAGCCCAAAAGCGCGCGCGAAGCGACCAAAAATTCCATGCGAACCGTCCCCCCCACCGCGCTCATATTCATATGCTTCATCTCGGCGCGACGCTTGCCCAACGCTTCGATCACGGAACCCTGATACCCGGGATCAACTTCGATCGTCACTTCCTCCACGGGCTCATAAAATTCCTCTCCGACCTTCTTCAAGATCACCTTGGGCGGTGAAACTTCCAGCTCGTAACCTTCGCGGCGCATCGTCTCGATCAGGATCGCAAGATGCAATTCCCCGCGGCCCGAAACCTTGAACCGTTCCCCGTTCTCGACTTCTTCCACTTTGATCCCGACATTCATCATGGCTTCATGCGCAAGCCGTTCGCGAATGTGCCGGGAAGTCAGGAACCGTCCGCCGTCTTTTCCGGCCAGAGGACTGGTGTTATGCGAAAAATTCATCGAGATCGTGGGCTCGTCGATCTTGAGACTCGGAAGCGCCTCCGGCCTTTCCGGAGAAGCAAGTGTCTCGCCGACCTTGATATCATCGATCCCGCTGATCGAAATAATGTCCCCGGCCTGCGCCTCCTGGGCTTCCACCCGCTTGAGGCCCTGATATTTCAGGATCTTGGTCACTTTGCCGCGGATCACCTCGCCGCTGTGTTTGACCACGACCATCGGGTCGCCGTAATGGATCTCGCCGTGAGCGATACGTCCGATCGCGATCCGTCCAAGATAATTATCATAGTCGAGCATGGTCACAAGCATCTGGAACGGCTGTTCCGGATCCGCGATCGGCGGCAGGACGCGATGCAAAATGGTCTCAAGCAGCGGGGTCATGTCCTTATGCTCATCTTCAAGATCAAGCGCTGCCCAGCCATCGCGGCCCGAGGCGTAGACCACGGGAAAATCCAGCTGTTCGTCGGTGGCATTGAGTTCACAGAAAAGGTCAAAAGTCATATCCATCACTTCATGCGGACGGCAATTGGGGCGGTCCACTTTGTTGACCACGAGGATGGGTTTGAGATGCAGGGCGAGGGATTTTTTAAGCACAAATTTGGTCTGCGGCATCGGCCCGTCGAACGCATCCACCAAAAGCAGGACGCCATCGACCATCTTAAGGATCCGCTCTACTTCACTTCCGAAATCCGCATGGCCGGGGGTGTCGACGATATTGAACTGGACATCTTTGTAGCGGAACGAAGCGTTCTTGGAAAAGATCGTGATCCCGCGCTCGCGCTCGAGGTCGTTCGAATCCATGATCGTGGATTCGCCGGCCTCAAACTTGTAAGCGCCGCTTTGCTTCAGGAGGGCGTCGACAAGCGTGGTTTTGCCGTGATCAACATGCGCGACGATCGCGACATTCCGGACATCTTTGCGTCTTTTCTGATTCGACATAAATTCCTTAGTTTAATAAAACA
>CAZGCC010000225.1:0-2049 GCA_964524195.1 uncultured bacterium
CGAGTGCGTTGATAGCGGATCACCGGTTCGATCGCGGAAAGAAGTTTCGCCGTGGTCATGATCCCCACGGTCACACGAGTACGACGGAATACTGCTTCGATCACTTCGCTGTTATTGAAATTCGGAATGATCACGCCGTCTTTGATGGTGTATCCGCCGATGATGCGGCTGGCCGGCACCTTCAGACTGAAGATGGGATCATGCGTTGAAGAAAGCTGATGCACCAATTTCAGGGTCGGGGCACCGCGATCGTAAAGACCGGGGTCATTTTCCTCGAGGATGATCATGCAGCTGGACTTGATCTTCGGATCATCGGTATCGACTGATGCGGTCACGAAATTCGCATAACCCATATTGGTGATGAAACGGCCGCGTTTTTCGACCTGGAGGATCGGCTCCTGACCTTCTTTCCATTCCGCGATACGGATACGGCCGGAAAGCATTCCAGCATCAACCCCGACATAAGGAAGCGGTTCGGTCAGCGCGAAAGAACCGCGAATGATCTTCCGGTCCTCGCCCGGTTTCGGGGGCACGCAGCCGCCCATATATTTCTGCTTTTGCTCCGGCGTTCCTTTTTCATGGATCGGCTCGAGCGCGAGATTGTTCGCAAGACTCGCCGTCGCCGCGCCCGCGTCCACCCAGCAAAGTTCGAACGCGATCATCGCAAGCACAAGATTCTTCGGTCCTTCGATATAACCGCCCTGTTCCGGCTCCATAAAAGCTGCCGTAATGCCGGCCTCGTCAAAGGATTTGAGCATGGCCGCCTTCTCGGGCGTCCAGTCATGAGTGTGGCGCTGCTTATCCGCCACCATGCGGGCCACAACGCTACGGGCCACCGCGCGGGTCGACTGGATCACCATCTGGAGGTCATAACGATCGGAAAACCGCCACATAATCTGGCGGACGGCGTCTCCCGGGAGTGTGCTCATCAAGGCTCTTTTTTCGGCGCTGGCAGTACTCATGGATAAGGATCCCTTTCTTTATGATTCTTCTCTACGAATTGGCTTGTGGAGAGGAGAATTCTATTGATAAAAACACCGATGCGGCGGAGGTATCTTAGTCAAGGATAGGCGAGGAGGCAAGCGAAAAAGCGGCTTAAAAGCGATCCATGGCATGTCGATCTAACCCACGAACCGGGTTCGTGAAATGGTTACAACTTATGTTGTATAGAGTATGTCGCATGAACCTTTAGTGTGGGAGAGTTTTCGAACGCACGACATACCACCTGCTACATACCGCTTTATGCTTTTTCTTTAACGGTCACTTCGAAGATGGTGCCGCGAACACCCGTCAAAGCCGTAGGAGTTCTCACCTCGAATTTGGAGCCTCCCTGAAGCTTCCCGGCATGGACCAACACTTTTCCGATCGCGAGATCAAGCAATGTGGTCTTATCCCCTGTCCCGGGATCGGTCTCGGCTTTATTGATCCGGAAGAGACTCCCTCCCTTGATCTCAACGGTGCCTACCTTGCCTTCGTCCATCATCATCTTCACCGAGGCCGTTGATGCGGTCTTGACCTCATCCCCAGGGAGGATCACCATCCCATCCTTTGCAGGCTGCCAATCCCCCCCCTTGCTTTTCACGAACACATCACTCGAGGGATTCTTCAGGACTCCGTGACGCAGACCGCTCTTCACCGAATCCGTGACCATGGGAGCAAAAGCATTGTCGTAGCGATCGCGAACTTCAGCTACCGGTACGGAAGCTTCCGGCACTGCGACCTTCTTTTCGACAAAAGCCTGCGTTACAGGTTCCGGAGAAGTCTCACCAGGGCTAGCCACGGGTTGGACTGCTGGTTTGGAAACAGATCCCGGAGGCGAGGCCATTTCCTTAAAATTCACTTTCATGGATTCTCCCTGCGCAAGAAGGGACATATCCTTTCCCCCGTCTATCACATACACGGAGCCTTCCTGGACACTAACCACAGTCTCGAACTTCATGGCCCTGGTAAAATCAAAAGAAACAAGCAAATCATTACCCTGCATTTGGGCCGGGGCCTGGCCCGTTCCATCCATCTGGACATACCCATCCCGAATAGTATTGAGAACCT
>CAZGCC010000226.1:0-705 GCA_964524195.1 uncultured bacterium
GAAGCATGATGTAATCGATCGCTTTAATTCTATCCGCGGACCTTGTCCCCGCCTCTCGGATCGAATCGCGAAGTTTTAAAAACCATTCGTGAGCCTTTTTCGACGCATCATCCATCACAAGCATGGCTCCCATGATCTTTTCGATCAGTGGAACCAGCTTCTGCTCAAGTCGTGCTACTTCTCCAAGCGCGGGGATCTCATCCAAATATTGCAAAGCCTCCCGGAGCTGAGCCAACCGCCCCAGCTGTTCTTCATCCCCGCCTTCCCACATTCCGGGCATTTCCGGCGCAAGCAAGATCCAGGGCGCGATAAAAGCCATATCCTCCAGAAAATCGTAACACTGTCTCTCCAGGGCGCGGGCCCATTTCTTAACTTGTTCATAGTGTTTCGGGTCCAACCCCGACAGAACCTTTGAAATATCCGTGGAAAGCTGGCGCAAAAGCGTATGGATCTCCGAAAGACAGACGCGGGAGGATTTACTCTTTTCCTGGAATTGCTCGATCCTTTCAGAAACCACCCGAAGCGCGCCGGCAACATTGCTTTTCTGGCTTTTCTCAAGCGTTGCGACGCTTTGGTGCAGGATTTCCAGGGTATCCCGGAGCCCGTCAAATATCCTCGTGGAAACGATCTTCTGAGCATTCATTTCCGCAAGCCCCGAACGCAAGACCATTAAATGCCCGGTCAGGTTTCCGCTATCCACCGATG
>CAZGCC010000226.1:715-2034 GCA_964524195.1 uncultured bacterium
CAAGGCCAGCAGTCCCACGCGAAGCGTCAGCAGGTGGGCGGCCAGGTTTCCGCTATCCACCGATGAAATATAAAGAGGCGCCAGCGGTTTAAGGGTCTCCGTATCGTACCAGTTGTAAAAATGCCCCCTGAATTTTTCCATAAGATTCAGGGTGTCGAATGTTTTTTCCGTCCTGTTAAACATCATCCCCATCGAAACATATCCAAAATCATAAGCCGTCAGATTCGCTAAAAGCGACAGGCCGATATTCGTCGGCGAGGTCCGTCGAGCCAGAACGCTGATGGGTTCTTCCTGAAAATTATCCGGCGGCAGCCAATGGTCTTTCTCGGTCACAAAATTTTCGAAGAACGCCCAGGTCCTTCGCGCAATATTCCTGAGAAAAGAGACCTGTTCCCTGGAAAGAAGAGTCTTCCGGAGCGGCGAGGGCCGGCTAATTCCGTATGCCACTGCGGGAGAAACGAACCACAAGATTAAAAGTATCAACGCGGGTCCGTCGAACCCCGGGAAGATCCCTAGAGAACACACCAGCAGAAAAACGGCGGCCGCTGGCTCAAAAGACATGCTTTTATAGCAACCCCAAAGGTGATTCGGCAAGGAGGCTTCCGATTCAAGAAAAGTCTTCCAAACCAGCAAATGCCTCCGGGACACGAACATTCTCCACAAAGTCCGAACGATCGCGTCCAGGCAATAGAACGCCTCATGCAGCAAAAAAACGAGCGAGAAGAAGAACCGGATCAAATTCTTTCTGAGCGAAGACAATACCAGCCCGAAATGGGTCCTGAAGGTTAGGTCGCCGGGTTTTCTCACGGCTTCCGCCAGAGACATCGGAACAAGAGGAAACCCGAGGAGGCCTATGACAAAAAGCGACCAGATCCAGGAGGGTTGAAAAAAAATCCATCCGGATAAAAGCAAAAGGACCGTCGCCAAAGGGACAAGGCTGCGTCTCAAGTTGTCTGCGATCTTCCATTGCGACAGGAAGGAAACCGGATTTTTTACTTTGGCGCCTCCCGACCCGCGCACAGAAGCGAAAAGCCAGGGAAAGATCTGCCAATCTCCGCGGATCCAGCGGTGCCTCCGGCTCGAGTCCTTAAGATACCCCGAAGGATATTCCTCATAGAACTGAATATCCGTGACAAGCCCTGACCGGGCGTAACACCCTTCCAGAAGATCATGACTCAGGATAACATTTTCCGGAAAACGGCCCTCCATGGATCTTTCGAACGCATCCACATCATAAAGCCCCTTCCCGATAAAAGACCCTTCGAAGAACAGATCCTGGTAAACATCAGACATCGCTTTGGTATAAGGGTCGACCCCGG
>CAZGCC010000227.1:0-342 GCA_964524195.1 uncultured bacterium
CCCTGCTCCTGTTATGTAAACAGTCTACACGACCATAGCGACAGCATTATGTCGCATGCATTTTGTATGTAGAAAAAGCACAACCACGACCCCTAGACGACGCGAGGCTGTCGCTGCGAGCTAGTACTATTGGGAAGAGAAAGAGAGGGTTCTATATGATAACTGAAACAATAGGCTGGCTAGGTGTTGCGTTCGGAGTTTCCGTAAGCATTCCGCAGCTGGTGAAATCCGTCAGGGCGAGGTCAACCAGGGGGCTCAGCAAACACACTTATCAATTATTGTTGGGCGCTATTTCCTGTTATCTAATCCGGGCGATCGCGGTAGGAGAACCGGTTTTTATTG
>CAZGCC010000227.1:352-2023 GCA_964524195.1 uncultured bacterium
ATGCTTCGCCGTCCCTCAGGCAACAGACCTTATTACCGAAATGCTCGCGATACCGCTCAGGATATTCGGTGTGGATGGGAATGATGACTTCTGGGTCAATTGACTGCGCGAACCGTTTCAGGTCCGGAAGGACCGCATGACCGCTCGTGTGCATCTCTTTGAGTTCGATCTCATGCCGGTCCAGGAAACCCTGGGTCCTTTCAAAGGAAGGCTCCAGCGTGTATTGACTCCACATTGAGTAAAAAAGCACCGAGCCCTTCGGAATCCCTGCGGCTTCAAGCTCATGAACCGAACTGTCGCGGAACATGACAAAAGCCTTCTTCCCCGCCCGACGCAGCGCTTCCGGGCTTATCTCATAGGGCCGCCACCGCTCATACCAGCCCTTCAGATTGCGCTCTAAAAGCCTCTTCATAAGCTGCTTGGTAAAAAGGATCCGGACATCCTTGAATCCGTTCGTCGGAAGCGGCAGGCTTTTGCGCCCGAGCTCCTGCAAGATGTTCGCTGCGTAGAGATCCCGCACCAAAAGAGCTCCAGACCTTTTGGCCGCCCGATAAAAGGTCACAAGCCGGTCCACGTTCTGCCCAGAGCAGATAAAAAGCTTCATGCCGTCATGCACGCGCGCCTCAGAAACGATCTCCAACTCAAGCTCATCCTCAGTCAGCGCGTCCTCGCCCTGCCGCCCCATCATGGTCCCTTCCATCAGGAGGGCATTCACTCCTGGGACCTGCTCGCTGACGATCCACTCGAAGAGCGCCTTCTTACGCCCATGCCCCCGAAAATCCCCGGAATAAAAGACCTTCTTGCCTTCCGCTTCCACAAGAAAAGCCATGGCTCCGTACCCCGAATGGTCCGTCACAAACGGCGTGATCTTCATGTCTCCTATACTCACTGGCTCACGGTCCCGCATGAGAACTTTATCCTCATGCCGGCCGAACCGATCCCCAAGGAGCGCATCCGAAGCTCGAAGCATCAGGTCCGTATCCTCACCAAGATAAATCCGGATATCCTCACGGATGTATTTGAAAAGCCCGTAGTGGTCTTGATGCGGATGGGACAACAGGACAGCCTCGACCGGCTTTTCTTCCCCGACGCTCCGGTAGAGCCCCGAAACGCGCGGTAAAATACCTTCCCCGATCAGCTCAGGCACGGTCTTGCCAGTAAGAGAGAACTCTTTCAACCTCTTTTTCTTATCCTGGGGATCTGACAGCGGCATGCCAAGGTCGATGATAATCCGCGTTTCGTCCGTCGTTATTTCAACGCACGTCCCGCCGATCTCATGCGTCCCGCGGTGGATTATGAGTTGCATGAGCTCTTCGCAAGATGACCAGAAGAAAAACCCTGGTTATAGAACACGATCCCGTCCACGTGGTTCTTGCAGACTATCTCTTCCCATTCTTTGGGATTCAAACGAGGATGGTCGGGCATCAGATATACCATACGAATGTCTAGTGCCCCGGAAACCACAGGACAACCTGTTAGGGCTGCTACAAAGCTTTTCAGTTCTTCCTGGTGCCGATGCTCCTGAAAGACTCTGATGTATCGTGCCTGTTTGAGCTGGGTGATCCGGACCTTCTTTAATTCGATAATCACGATCTTGCTTGGATCATTTTGATCTCGGCAAAGGATGTCGATCCGGTCCTTCTTTCCATTAAGGCTCAATTCGAATTCGGA
>CAZGCC010000228.1:0-1999 GCA_964524195.1 uncultured bacterium
GCGCGGATCCGGGCGTTGCTCCGCCGTCCGGCGCATCTGACGGACAAGACAGTCCTCGAATGCGCGAACCTGAAGCTCGATCTGATCAAGCGCCAGGCTTGGGCTGAAGAACAGGAGATCTCTCTTTCTCAAAAAGAGTTCGCGTTGCTCGAATTTCTCATGCGACACGCTGGAGAAGTTGTGTCGAGGACGGCGATCGCGGAGCATGTCTGGGACCTTCATTTCGATCCGATGAGCAATACGATCGATGTTTATATTAATTTCCTGAGGAAAAAGATCGGCGAGACGCCTTCCAAAAGCAAGATCGAAACCATCCGCGGAACCGGATATCGCCTCGCGCGGCCATGATCAAACCCCGCTCCTTCACATTCCGTCTGACGGTCTGGTATGCGTTCATGCTGACCGTTTTTCTTACGGGATTTGCTTTTTTGATGTATGTGGAGCTTTCCAGAGCGCTTTACCATGATGCCGAGCGGAGCATGTACGAGGAAGCGCAAAGCATCGAGACGGGGATCCTGAGTTCTTTCCAGGAGCGTCGGGACCCTGGATTTTCTGTGCCGCCCAAAGTCGAAAAGGGAACGCTCGCGTTTCCATCCGATTTCCAGCTGGAAGTGACCCGGAACATCCGCGACTGGGAAAAAAAACAACGCCGTATTACCCGCAGCCTTTTTCTTGTGCGCATTCTGGGTCTCGATCGTTCAGTGATCGGGACCAATCTTGGAAGGTGGGAGAAGGATATCCTTTTTCCTGATTATGAGCGCGACTCTGTTTTTATGGAAAAGGGGAATTCTTTCCAGACGATCCATTTCCAAAAAAATCCGATACGCATTTATTACCATCTCGTGCGATTCCAAGGCCGCCCATTTTTTATCATTCAGATCGCCAAACCACTTTCCGAGATCGAGAAAACTCTGACGCGTTTGGGGCTTATCATCGCGGTGATCATCCCGCTCGGGGTCGCGCTGGCATGTGTGGCCGGATGGTTCCTAGCCAAGCGGTTCCTGATGCCGGTTGACCAGATGATTCAGCAGGCGCGGAAGATCACGGCCGCTTATTTGAAAAGCAGGCTTCCAAGGACCTTTACACTAGATGAATTGGACCGGCTGGCAGAGACGCTTAACGAGATGATAGACAGGCTCGAGACCTCAACGCGCACGGTCCAGGAATTCAGTTCCAATGTTTCTCATGAATTCAAGACGCCGCTTGCGATCATCCGTGGCGAGATCGATCTTGCGCTGCGTAAGGTCCGGTCGCAGGAGGATCTCCAAAAGACCCTCAGGGTCATCAGCGAAGAGGTGGACGGGTTGATCCGTTTGGTGGATGATCTGATGTTTCTTGTCCGCAATGATGCCAAACAGCTGAGTCTTCAAAAAAAGACGCTTGGGTTGAAAACGATTGTAGAGCAGGTGTTTCGCCTCCATCAGGAGCGCGCGCATCAAGCGGGGATCGAATTAAGGATGGAAGGGCACGCGGATGCAGAGATCTTCGGGGATGAAATTTATCTCAAGCGCCTTTTTTCCAATCTTCTGGATAATGCAATCAAGTTCACCAGTCCTCAAGGTAAAGTGACCGTCCGGGTTGAAGTCTTGGGGTCTGAGAAGGTGTTGTTTAAGGTCGAAGATACGGGGATTGGCATCGATCCCGAGACTCTGGAAAGTATCGGAACCCGGTTTCTCAGGGCGGATCAGGCCCGGTCCAAAGAAGGCGCGGGTTTAGGGGTCAGCATTGTGAAGGCTATTTGCGATGCTCACCAGGGAAATCTCCGGTTTGAAAGTGTCCCAGGGAAGGGAACGAAGGTATTCGTCGAATTGCCACTTAGGTCGCATTAGGCCTTTTAATCGAGAAATATCCTGCCTTAAAGCTTGGAGCTCCAAAGCTTAAAATCATTTAATATCCCTTTAATCCTTCTTTAATGTAACTCCTGCTAGCATCAATGGTAGCAACAAAGAAAAAACAAAATAAATTTTACAAGTTGCCAAATTTGAGATTTAGAAAAGGG
>CAZGCC010000229.1:0-1988 GCA_964524195.1 uncultured bacterium
CACCTCTCCACAATCCTTTAACCAGCCGAACTGTTCCGGAAGCTCAAAGAATTCTAGACCGAAACGCGGTAAAGTGTATTGCTTCCCCAAAGTTTGGTCAAGGCGCGAAAAAGGCTACCGGCTCTCCATGCAAACACGATTTCTGCCGGCTTCCTTGGCTTTATAAAGCGCCGCATCGGCGCGATGGACCATGGGGTCGGGGACATTCTCGCCCGGATGCAGCGTTGCCACGCCCAAGCTTATCGTGACAGGGATGCGCTTCCCCTCCCACACGAAGGGGGTTTCTTCGATCTTTTTACGGATGCGCTCGGCTACGATCAGCGCTGCTTCTTGCAGTCCGGCCTTCCGGAGCATCAGAATGAATTCTTCGCCGCCATAACGGGCCGCAAAGTCGATCTCCCGGAAAGGCCGCCGTTTGCGGATGAAAGAGAGAATAAGCGCCGCCGTTTTCTTGAGGACCATATCGCCGGCAGGATGCCCGTAGGTATCGTTGATCTTTTTAAAATAATCGAGGTCGAAGAGGATGACCGACAAGGATTCTTTGCGAACGCTCGCTTCGCGCACGATCTGGTTCATGATAAGGCGGAAATGACGGATCACATAAAGCTCGGTCAGGCCGTCGCGCGTGGCAAGATGAAAAAGATGGGATTTTTCGCGCGTCGCGGTCATCTGAACATGGATCGCCGAAAAGATGAAGAGGCAGAACATGAGCAAGACCGGATAGACCGCATAGAACCAAAGATGCCAGAGTGCGAATGCCGTAAAACAGAACGCGAGCCACACCACTCCCAGTAAAAGCCCAGCCACAAGCGGCCATGCGCCGCGAAGCATGACAAAAAAGATCAGGGTCAGCCCGCCGATCCCCAAGAGACACAGCATGTTTACCCAAAAAGGAACTGGTTTCACCCAATTTCCCGTCATCGCCATGTTAAGAACCTGCGCATAAACGGCCAGTCTGGGATATTGAATATTGATCGGAGTGATCCTGAGCTCCGACACCCCGGAAACCACGGGGCCGATCAAGCATATCTTTCCGGCGATCTTCTCCGGATCAATGACCGGCCTCAATCCTTTCTGGATCGCGTAAAAGCTATGGATCAGATCCGCGTAACTGTAGCGGATGAATCCCCGGTCCCATTTTTCATTCCACGGAATGATCACTTTACCTTCAGAGTCTTGAAGAGATGCCCATTCCTGGGGGAGCGGAACAGGTTTTTTCTGCTGGTCAAACGCTACGCGGAGCGGCAGAAAAAGATGGCTCTTTTTATTTTCCGTCAAAACAGGATCAAAGCGCCTTAGAACCCCGTCCGCATCCGGCACAAGATCGCTATGTCCCACCCCTCTTGCTTTTTTCTCGAACTCCGGCAAAGCATGGACCCAATTCTTTTTCAAGCCTCCTTCCTGCAGCACCACGGGCATGCCGCGCACCCAGAATTTTTTTTCTTTTTGAGGCATGAGATCCACCGGCAGATAAAAAGGAGTTTTGATCCCGGAAAGCGTTTGCGCAAGGTCCGCGTCGTTTTTAGAGTCGGTCGCTTCAGAAAGATCCAGGTCGAAAACGAGCCCGGCGGCTCCCCATTCGCTTAGAAGCCGCGAGAGGATCGCGTGATAGCTGCGTGGCCATGGCCACGGACCGACTTCCTCCAACGCCGTCTCAGTGATCTCGATCAAAACGATCCCGGGATGAACCTGTCCCCAAGGAGCCGCCTTTAAAAAACCATCACGGACAAGCGCTTCAAACCGGTCGAGGCGATGTGTTGCCAACAGAAAGACCAACAAGCCCAGGATCAGGGAGTAAAAAATAAAACGGACCCAGTCCCGGGAAGCGCGCGGCTGGGTACGCGTAAAGAGTTTCTCAGTCGCTTCGATAGGTTCGTGGGAGGTCATAGGACAAGAGAAGCTTCGGAAGAAAAATCGCTTTTTTTAAGAAAAAGGGACCTCATGAGGGAAAATTCTACCGTATTTTCCCTCAAAGAGCCAGCAAAGGC
>CAZGCC010000230.1:0-1987 GCA_964524195.1 uncultured bacterium
TCTTCTTTTTTGGCGTTAGCCTTTGGTCTGGCGCAAGCCAGGGACGGATTATTTCTCGGAAGGAATTCCTAGCTTCTTTTCAAGCTCTGCGACTTTTTTCTTGAGAGCGCGGACATCGTCCAAAGTTTCCGCAGAACGGAGCTGGGCTCCGAACTGTTTTCTCATTTCCTGATAAGGTCTGGCGGGTTGTCCAAAGTAGATTTGCTTGCCGGGGACTTTCTTGTTAGAGGGGAACCCTGCTCCTGCTCCGATCATGGCCCAATCGCCGATCTCTACATGATCGCCGAGTCCGACGCTTCCTCCCATCGTGACATGCGAGCCGATCTTGCAGCTTCCGGAGATGCCGGTCTGCGCGGAGATGACCGTATGGGGACCGATCACGACATTGTGCGCGATTTGGACAAGATTATCGATCTTGCAGCCCTGGCCGATGCGTGTGGAGCCGATGGCCGCGCGATCGACCGTGGAGCAAGATCCGATCTCGACATCGTCCTCGATCACCACATTGCCGATCTGAGGGAGTTTCTCGTGGGCGCCCGGAGTCGCGACATAGCCGAAGCCGTCTGCGCCGATCACGGTGCCGGCATGAATGATCACATTTGTTCCCAGCTGGCAATTTTCATAAAGCGTGACATTGGGATGGATCACGCAGTGGGCGCCGATCTTGACATTCTCACCGACGAAAACATGCGAACCAAGGACCGTGTCATCACCGATCACCGCATGTTCGCCGACGGTCGCGAAAGAGTCCACCGTGACATTTTTCCCGAGTTTCGCGGTTTGAGCGATCAAAGCGTTTGCCGAGATCGTGCCGGGGAATTTTCTGGCGGGGAAGAGCTCCCGGAGGAGCTGGGCCCATGCCCGCTTGGGATGTTCGACCTGGATCAGAACCTTGGAGGATCGTCCGATCTGCTTGGGGACGATTATGCAGGCGATATCCGAAGCCTCGAGTATCTTAAAACCTTTTTCGTCCTGCACGAAGGAGATATGGCCCTTAAGCGGATTTTCGAAATTCGTGATACCTTCGATCAAAGTCGCGCCGTCTCCGATGACCGTACCGCTGAGGAGCTTTGCGAATTCATCAACGGTCTTGCGCATGGGGGATCCTAATTTTTCTCCGCAGCGGCGCTCGTTTCAGACGCGGAAGCTGGAGCGGCAGGCACTAATGCTTCAGCGTCCTCAGAAGCTTCGACTGGGGCTTGGGGGAGAGCGAGGTAGTCCTTAAGAGCGGCGCGCTTGTTCACATCATTGGTCCATGCCATAAAAGCGATTTTCTGTTTTTCCGCGACTTCTTCTTTGGCTTTTTCGTCCATCAGTTGATCAAATCCCTCGGGAGCAAAGCTCGCGATCTTCGTACGCAAAAGTTTCTGGATACGCATGAACTCTCTTAATCCTTCCTCGAAGTCGCGCGGAGACATGTTGAGCGAACGGGTAAGCCAGATCTTATATTGTTGGGGGGTCGGGTTGGTCACGCCTTGCTGTCTGAGGATCGAGGCGATCTCGTTTTGCACATCTTCATCCGTGATCTTCACGCCATTGCGTTTGGCTTCCCGGGAATAAATAATATTTTGCCAGGTGTAGTGGCGAAGCAACTCTTGATCTTCCAGGGGTTTTTCAGAGGGCATAAAAAGCTGCGTGGCGCGGTGGAATTGGTTGAATTCCTGAAAGGTCACGGGTTTCCCAAAGGCTTCGCCAGCGTAGCGGCCTTCTTTTTTGAGAGCGCTTACTGAATAACCGCCCCAAAGAATGAAAGAACCGACGACGATCCAGATAATGACTTTGGTGTATTGCCTGAAGATCTTTAACATGATGGATCGTACTGTATCACAAAGCCCCGAAAAAGGGCAACGGGAAACGGGCCGTGCCGACGAACCGCGGAGGCGTCCTGCTGTTATTTTAAATTGCCGACTTTATTGACAAGTCCCATGAAGCTTTAGTATGATACCGTAAATGGGACAGCAAACGGCTTCTATTCATCACATTTTAA
>CAZGCC010000231.1:0-1955 GCA_964524195.1 uncultured bacterium
TCCTGGGTTATTTTGTGAATCTCCGATATTCGCTGGATGCTGACATGAAAGAAGGCGTGACACGCTTTTTTGAATTGGCTCACAAAGAAGGCTTCGCTCCATCCCCCAAGTCGCTGGAATTTCTTTTTTAAATGGACCCTTACGATCAAATTCTCGAGAGACGCTTGGGTGGCGGGAGATTAACGCTGGAAGACGGAGTCCGTCTTTATGGATGCGATCTCATCCGTTTGGGACAAGCTGCGCGGAAGCTTACTCCAAGGCTCGTTTCCAATGCCGTCACCTTCGTCGTGGACCGCAATATCAGTTATACAAATGTCTGCACGATCGGCTGTGATTTCTGCGCGTTTCATTGTGCCCCTGGCTCTCCGGAGGCTTTTATCCTGACGCTGGAACAGATTCTCGAAAAGGTTCGCGAACTCTCGGCACTCGGAGGCACGCAAGTCCTCATTCAGGGAGGTATTCATCCGGATCTGTCACTCGACTATTATCTTGATATGGTTCACGCCATTCACCGTGAATTTCCGCAAGTGTGTATACACTCTTTTTCCGCTATCGAGATGGATGTGCTGTCGAAAAAATCCGGAATTCCCTTGCCGGAGCTTTTCAGAAAATTCAAAGAAGCCGGATTGAATTCTCTGCCCGGGGGCGGAGCGGAGGTCCTGGTCGAACGAGTCCGGAAAATCATAAGCCCTAAGAAGATCTCTTCAGACCGGTGGTTGGAGGTGATGAGAGCCGCTCATGAGGCGGGTCTCAAGACCACAGCGACGATGGTGTTTGGCCATATTGAGACGAAAGAAGAACGCGTTATTCATTTGCTGCGGCTGCGCGAATTACAGGACCAGACGCATGGTTTCAGATCCTTCATTCCCTGGAGTTTTGTGCCGTTTGAGACCGATCCAACGCCCAGTGTCAAATCGGGTGGCCGTCAAATCAAACACCGGGTGTTGACCGGGGTTCGTTCTTCGGGAGGGGATGATTATCTCAAGACTGTCGCAATCGCGCGGCTCATGCTGGATAATTTCGAGCACATTCAAAGCGGCTGGTTGACCGAAGGTTTGAAGCTCGGGCAGATCGCGCTCGCGTTCGGCTGTGATGACATGGGGGGAACTCTGATCGAGGACAAGGTGTTGGAGCCCACAGGGATCGAAGTTCGCACGCGCCGTGAGGATCTCATTCGTCTCATCCGGGATGCCGGGTTCATTCCTGTTCAGCGCGACACGAATTATAAAATAATAAAAGTTTTTGAGGAGGTGAGCTATGGCGCTGCCCGATAAGAATTTTATCCGGGAAGCTTTCGATTCAATTACGCCGCGATATGATCTTTTAAACCAGGCCTTGAGTTTCGGGATGTCCGAAGGATGGCGCAAGCGGTCCGCGGAGATTTTATTAAGCGATCCGCGGTTTTCTCCAAAGACGATCCTAGACTTGGGTTGCGGGACAGGAAAATTCCTGGAATGTTTCCTGCGACTCAGGCCCTGGGAGAGCGCGACCGGCGTGGATTTTTCCGTCGCGATGCTTCAAAAAGCCCGCGCAACGATCCCGGAAAGTGTCTTGTGGCTTCAGGAAGATTTTGACGCGTTGCCTTTCCTTGAATCGAGTTTTGATCTTGTGATCTCGGGATTCACGCTGCGCAGCGTCCAGAAGCTTCCCGAGTTCTTGAAGACCGTGCACCGAATCCTGACACCTGGAGGGAAGGCCGCCTTTCTTGATCTGACGCGACCCCGGAATCTTTTTGCCCGGTTATTTTTCTATCCTTATATAAGATTCTTTTTACCACTCTTGGGATGGCTTGCTTCGGGAAACCGGAAGGCCTACAGCTTTCTTTCGAGTTCTGTGAGGTCTTTTCCGCGTCCGGAGAAGACCTTGGGACTCATGGCCCAGGCCGGATTCCGGGATTGCGAGACTAAAAGCTTTTCATTTGGCGCCGCTACGCTTATCATAGGCACGAAATGAAC
>CAZGCC010000232.1:0-857 GCA_964524195.1 uncultured bacterium
CCGGGCCGCTTTGATGGGTTCGGGCGCCAAAAATAAAAACTCACCGGGGGACCAGATCGATCTTTTTCTGAAAAAGCTCTTGAGGGAAAGCGGCAAGGAACCCAACGCGATCTATATCGTGCATGACCTGAGCGTGCATCCTGTTTGGGATCCGGCCAATGAGCTCCAGCAGCAGCGAGTTCAAGATTGGCTTGCCAAAGAAAAGGTCCTGCCCGAGATCTATTTATACCACGCTGATAAGCAAGTGCGGGTGATGCTGTGAAAACCTATCTTTTTTTTGATACGGAGACGACCGGGCTGCCGAAAAGCTGGAAAGCCTCCGTTTCGGATACCGGGAACTGGCCGCACATTGTTCAGATCGCTTGGGCGATTTTTGACGATAGCGGGACACAGATCGCATTCCGCGATCACATTATCAAGCCTGAAGGGTTTGCGATCCCCGAGAGCGCGACAGCGATCCATGGCATTAGCACGGAAAGGGCCCTTAAAGAGGGACGCCTCGCAGCGGAAGTTCTGAGGGAGTTTTCGGAGGCAGTTGGCGGGATCGCGTGCCTTATTGCGCATAACTTTGATTTTGACGAAAAGATGGTCCGGGTGGAGCTGCTCCGTCGGGGGATGCCGGATGTCCTGCGGACGGCCCCTAAAATATGCACCATGAAAGCCTCCACAAAATATTGTAAGATCCCGGGGCCGTACGGCGACAAGTGGCCGAAACTCTCCGAGCTTCATATCAAGCTCTTCGAAACGGATTTTAAGGACCAGCACAACGCCGCATCCGATGTCCTTTGCTGCGCGAAATGCTTCTTTGAATTGCGTCGCCGCGCTGTCATTTGTGATGCGGTGTGATCATCTCTAAA
>CAZGCC010000232.1:867-1945 GCA_964524195.1 uncultured bacterium
ATGAAAAATATCCTGAATCTGTTCCTGGCGGGGGCGATCCTGTTCTCCGGATGCGCGACGGACACGGTTTCCTCGGATTATGACCGGGCGATGGATTTTTCGAAATTAAAGACTTATCAATGGGCGGGCGACCCCAAACCGACGGGGGATCTCCGCTTCGATGATCCGGACCTCCGCAAGGCCATCAAACAGTCGGTGGAAACGGAGCTTCAGGCAAAGGGGCTCAAAGAGTCTTCCGGGGGTCAGGCGGATCTTCTTTTGAAAGACTACATTACCGTGGAGCAAAAAAAAGAATCTGTGGGGGCACCTTATCTTCCGGATTTTAATCCGCGGGCAGGCGTGACGGGGATGGCGGACACTTATGCGATCCAGCAGATGAAAACATTCCAGTATGAAGACGGGACTTTTGTCTTGGATATGACGGATCCCGGTTCCGGGAAGATCTTGTGGCGCGGGACACTGGAAGGCATGGTCGACCCGGGGGCGACGCCGGCCAAGAGGATCGAACGCGTTCCTGCGGCGGTCGCCAAAGTCCTTAAAGATTTTCCTCCCGTAAAAAAATAAATTAACAGAATGCTGTCTAGTTCATAGACTACGGTTATGATCAAGACCCAGGTCGAATTCATCAAGGGCGATATCACGAAAGTAAAAGCGGACGCGATCGTTAACGCGGCCAATACGACGCTTCTGGGCGGCGGAGGGGTGGACGGCGCCATTCACCGGGCCGCAGGGCCGGGACTTCTGGCGGAATGCGTGACTCTCGGCGGGTGCAAAACGGGGGAGGCGAAGATCACAAAAGGTTACGGTCTGCCGTCCCGTCATGTGATCCATACGGTCGGCCCTGTCTGGCACGGCGGGGACCATCGCGAGCCCGAACTCCTCGCCTCGTGCTACCGCAACTCGCTTACATTGGCCCACGAGCATTTTCTAAAAACTGTGGCATTCCCTTCCATTTCCACAGGCGCCTACCGCTTTCCCATCGAACAGGCCGCCCGGATCGCGCTAGAGACCGTGAAATCTTTTCTTGAAGCTCATCCCGGCGCTCTTGAAAAGATCCTCTTCGTTCTCTTCTCCGACC
>CAZGCC010000233.1:0-1936 GCA_964524195.1 uncultured bacterium
TATCCCGTCATATTGCATTTGACGCATCCCTTGCCTTTATAAGGAGTGATCTTCGCGAGCTCCGCATCCGGAAGTTTGCAGAAGATCACTCCTTATAAAGGCAAGGGATGCGTCAAATGCAATATGACGGGATATTTTGGAAGACTGGGGGCGAGCGAAGTGCTCCTCGTGGACCCCGAGATCCGAGAACTCGTGATCCAGAAAAAATCGAGTAATGTTATTCATCAAGTGGCCGTTGAAAAAGGAATGGAAACATTGTTTCAGAACGCCCTGGGTTTGTTCAAGTCCGGGGTCACGACGCTTGAGGAAGTTCTGCGCGTCTCAAGCGGGGAGTAAACCATGCCATCGTTCGAATATCTGGTTAAAGACAAGACGGGAAAAGATCTGAAGGGCGTGCAGGAAGCCCCGGACGCGACGGAACTTGTCCGGCTTTTGAAGACCCAGGGCTATCTTGTGATCCGTGTGGAGCAGGTCAAAAAAGGGGCCCCGATCTTGAGCATCCAAAAGGGAGGAGCGCCCGCCGTCAAAAAGGGAAAGTCCGGAGGGATCACGCTTGATGATCTCGTGGTCTTTGCCCGGCAGTTGGCCACGCTCGTCGCCGCGGGCATTCCCTTGGTGCAGTCGCTGGATATCCTCGCGGACCAGGTGGATAAGGAAAAATTCAGGCTGATCCTCCGGAAAATGTACGCGGATGTGCAAACCGGTAAAAGTCTTTCCGAGGCCATGCAGAGTCACCAGAAAGTTTTTTCCGCTCTTTTTATCCACATGGTGCGCGCGGGCGAAAGCAGCGGCCGCTTGCAGGAGATCCTGGACCGCGTGGCTCATTACTTTGAAAAATCCAGCGCGCTCCAGAAAAAAGTGAAAGCCGCGCTGATGTACCCCATGGTCGTTTCGATCATGGCGTTTGGGATCACCTTTGTCATGCTCGCCTTTGTGATCCCGAAATTCGCGACGATCTTTGAGGGGCTGAACGCGAAGCTGCCAGTGCCGACCCAGATGCTGATCGATCTGAGCAATTATCTTGCCGCCAACTGGTGGTGGATCCTGGCGGTGCTCGGGGGCGGGATCTTTGTGTTCCGCCGTTACATCCGTTCGCCGCTCGGCCGTTACGGGTGGGATTCTTTTACGCTGCGCATGCCCGTCTTTGGCCCGATCATCATGAAAGTGGCGGTGAGCAAATTTTCGAGAACGCTTTCCACGCTGGTTCGTAGCGGCGTGGCGATCCTCGCGGCTCTGGAGATCGTTTCCAAGACTTCCGGAAACGCGCGCATCGAAAAGATCATCACGGATCTTATGGGGTCCGTGCAGCGCGGGGAAAGCATTTCCGGCCCCCTTGAAAAAAGCGGGATCTTTCCGTCGATGGTGGTCCGTATGATCGCGATCGGGGAAGAGACGGGGGAATTGGAGGAAATGCTTACCAAGATCGCGGATTTTTATGATACCCAGGTTGATACCGCAGTTTCCGGCCTCACTTCGCTCATCGAGCCCCTCATTATCGGATTTTTGGGCATTGTGATCGGCGGCATCGTCGTCGCGCTCTTCCTTCCGATACTGACGCTGACCCAGGCGATCAAATAAAACCGTCTAAGGGGATGCTTCTTAAAGGGCTTGGTTATAACTCGAATGATAAAAAAAGTAGTTTAGTTATCACCGGTATTGCCGTATCATTAAAAGTAGTTTAGACTGTTAGTAGGCAGTGGCAAACACAGGAGGAATAACATGTTTATCAAATTGAACAAAAAAGGTTTTACGCTAGTGGAAATTATGATCGTAGTCGCGATCATTGGGCTTTTGGCCGCTATCGCCATTCCCAATCTTTTGCGAGCTCGTTTGAACGCCAATGAAGGGGCTGTCAAGTCCGACCTTCGGACCTTTAGCTCCGCCGCGGAGAGTTTCCGTGCCGCGCAGAACCCTCCGACCTATCCTTTGACGATCG
>CAZGCC010000234.1:0-1127 GCA_964524195.1 uncultured bacterium
CTCGGCGTTTATTGGATCCATCAAAGGTATTTCTTGGGATCTCGAACAATGGTTCTGCTGGTTAAAGCTGTTAGCATCATTTTGTTGCTTTATTATGTATTTGCCGGAATTTTTCATTACCGGTACGCCTATTTTCTTGCAACCGGCAAATGGTCTTTGGCGAAGTATCAGGCCTCGCTGGAAAGAACGGCGGGTATTGCGGACTGGAGCAACAGGAATCTTCCAGTGGACGCAAAGATCCTTTTTGAAAGCGAAAATCGTTTGTTCTATTTTGACAGGCCTGTTCTGAGACAGTGTTTTTTAGAGTGGCGGCTGGGACTTCCGGAGCTTTCATCCGGAACGACGGATGTGTCTAAGAGCCCTGAAGACCTGAAGCGATTACTTCGTCAATACGGCATAACCCACATCCTTTCTTCAAGCCTGGTATCCGCCGTTCCGTCTTTTTCTGATTCTGTGTCCGTCAGTCAACGCCTTCTTGCGGCATCCCTTGCGCGTGAAATTTACAATGTTAGCTCAACGAATATCCGGGAAGCTCGATTTTTGTATCGACTATTTGAAATAAAATGATCGTTGTGTCTCTAGATTTTTTGCCGCCAGAAAGGGCTTGCACGCCTTCAGAAAAATGACAAAAGATAACTTAATGACCTTAGATCGTTGTCCTGTTTGTCACGGCCAAAACCGGCGTTCTTTATTTTCCATCACAGATAGCAGGGTTTTTGAATGCGCGGCATGCGGATTCCGCTATCTGGATCCTTGCCTGTCGCCTGATTCCATGGCGTCGGCTTATGAGTCTAAAGAGGCGCTACTCCAGTTACATGATTTTCATGAAAATTATTATGACTATGGAGATCTCGATAAAGCAAGTGAGACGCGGACGGATTTTCTTCGGGCCATCATGATGCTGGAACGGGATCTGCCGGCGAATAAACGGACGATTCTGGATGTCGGTTATGGAAACGGTTTTTTTCTTGCCATCGCCCGGCAGCGCGGGTGGAAAGTGAACGGCATTGATACCAGCTCGACCAACAAAGACATCGCTCTGAAGAAATTCGGGCTTGATCTTCGGGTGGGAAGGGTTGAGGATCTGGCTGCTGATGAAAAAAAATACGATGTCATCACGGCCTGGG
>CAZGCC010000234.1:1162-1928 GCA_964524195.1 uncultured bacterium
TCTGCGGGATCTGTCCGGATGGATATTCTCGTTGAGTGGCGGGCTGGTTCGTGCAGGTATTGAGAAGTGTTATTCCTTGGAACACGTCGGTTACTTTAACATCGCTTCGCTTCAGGCTCTTTTCGCGACGCACGGTTTCACCGCATGCGACCACTTTTTCTCTAGCACGGATCTTGAAAAATATAAATTTTCATTTACGGAAAAGCTGTTGGCCCGTATGATTCTTGACTGCGGTCGTCTCTTGAGACGGCAGAATCGTTTGATCGCATTTTTTTGTTCAAGTCGTGCCCGGGGAATTTATTGACATTCCATCACATGACAATAAAATAACCAACTTTGTAATCCGGAAATTCTTTGAGAGGCAACCATAGTGAAGACATTGATTGTTATTCCCACATATAATGAAATCGAGAACATCGAGCGGTTACTCGGAAGGCTTATGCATGTGGATCCGGGGATCGACGTTTTAGTTGTCGATGATAATTCGCCGGATGGTACGGGACGTCTCGTCGAATCGTTTGCTCGGCAAAACCCGCGAATTCATCTTCTGAGTCGGCCTGCTAAGCAGGGGCTTGGTCCTGCTTACATTGCGGGATTTAAATGGGGGCTGATGCGTGATTATGAGGCATTTATGGAAATGGATGCCGACCTTTCGCACCGGCCGCGTTATCTTCCGATTTTTTTTGAAAGGATTAAGCAATATGACATCGTTGTTGGTTCCCGATGGATGAGGGGAGGGAGGATCGCAAGTTGGCCGCGATCGAGA
>CAZGCC010000235.1:0-390 GCA_964524195.1 uncultured bacterium
TAGGACCAACGGCCTTATCAAAGCGATTAGCCAGGAACTTCTCTGGAAACGCGGAACGCACTATGGAAAAACATGATCTTCAGCAGGTTATAGATCGATGTGGCAAAGACTACGTCGCAAGGAGACTTCAGATTCAAGTCGAGCACTCGGCCAGAGTTATGGGACCAGGACTTGGAAGATTTCATTTCGAGAACCTCGAATGGGCTTTGGATGCTTTTGGTTGGTTTGTAAAACTTTTCCGGGGCTGGGATAGAGGTTTTTCCAATATCAAAGATCATAAAATAGTATTCAATCGAGTGGTCATAAAACATCTTCCCGAAGCTCTCAACGGATTTAAGGTTTTACATTTGTCTGATCTTCATCTGGATTTTTTCGAAGGAATGGGGGCGC
>CAZGCC010000235.1:661-1358 GCA_964524195.1 uncultured bacterium
TTCCTAAAACCGCGGTCAAAATACTCATGATCCATTCTCCTGAAACTCTTGAAGAAGCTCATAGTCGCGGAACAGACTTTGTCGTTACCGGCCATACTCATGGAGGGCAACTGTGCCTTCCTGGCGGAAAGGCCATATGGCTAAATGCAAACTGCAGCAGGAAATATTGCAGGGGGCGTTGGGAATACGCCGGAATGCCTGGATACACATCTATGGGGACGGGAAGTTCCGGCCTACCGATAAGGTTCAACTGTCCCCCTGAGATTACGGTTCACTATCTGGTTAATGCTTCTTGATCCGTTCAGATAGCTAGTGGAAATATTCGTTGGGGGCGAATGTTTCGTCAGAAGCTCCGACGAATCATGTCGATGTTTGACGATGGTCAAGACTTTTTATTGTTTTTATTTCGAGATGTTCCGAACACGACTCCCTTGAGATAATGAGCCACGAGTTTCAAGTCATGAAGTGGTCCCCCGAAAATCGAATAGACCGCTTCAGCCGAATAAAGCTCCCCGCTGGTTGGCTGCGAACCATAACGAACAAAAGCCTCAGTGATAATTCCTGCTTTTGACCTGAGATAAAGAGTCCTCCATTCTTCTCCCAAATCCAAGATCTCTTGCCTGCTTCTGGGCGGTGCGCCGACAAAACGCAGTTCTCCCCTGGCAACATTGATTAGCGCCGGCAGGAAATTAAAAAA
>CAZGCC010000235.1:1368-1908 GCA_964524195.1 uncultured bacterium
AAAAAATAACTCCCGGATATGACTCTTCACATTGTCTTTCCCATAGTCTTGCCGGAATGGTCGAAAACTCATCAGTCGGAAAGTCTTCCACAAAAAATCGTCAGGCGGAGCCGGTAGTCTTACAACTTCCCTTGTGAAAAAAACCGGGCCTTCTCTAAAGAGTTTTAATTTGATGACCATGGCCATCAAAAGAGGCGACAGAATCAACAAAAGAATCGTTCCAATCGCCCTTGAAAGCATACCCTCTAACCTTCTCTTGGTATTTTTTCTTGTGAGGCCTCCGAGAATGAAAGAGTCGGTTATCACGACTTCCGCCCCTATGCGAACATTGTGCAACCAGTTTTTGTCAACTATGGCATCTCTCAGATCCAGGTTTTCTCCCACGTAAGTATTCGGCGCAACAAGGGACTCTTTCACTGATGAACTCTTGTCAATAATGCAATTCCTGCTGATAACGGTAAATGGCCCCAACCGCGTTCCATGGCCTAAGTAGCTGTTTTCTCCAATGAAAACCGGAGGAGAAAGAATTGCTGAAGAGTG
>CAZGCC010000236.1:0-1554 GCA_964524195.1 uncultured bacterium
ATTATCTGCAAACACTCTAAAATACTACTCACCCCCAACTGTGAATAACTATTGTCTGAAATCAAATATTTACGCAACCCCGGACAATTAAAATATCCGTACACGGATATTTTAATTGTCCGGGGTCTATCGGCACTCAGGGGAATCGCTTGAGTATGTAAACTCATGAAGAGATGATGTTGCGCATGGCGTTGTTTCCCCATCCTGCCCTTCTTCTGATGCTGGCGACTGAGCTTTTCCCCTTGTTTTTATTGATAAGGTTAAGGGCGGAACGTTTGAGGACCGCCAGTATGTGGGGAGCGTTATCCTTTCGGACACGGCAGCGGTCTTCGTTGAATGTTACGTCCAGCACCCAGTGCAGGGAATTTTCGATGCCCCAGTGTCCCCGCACGCAGGCGGCCAGAGGCGCGGCTTCTGGTTCAAGGGAAGAGATGTAAAACCGTGTGTGGTATGCCGCGGCTTCAGCGCTGTTCGCGGTTTGAGTGCGGTTTTCCACCATGGCGATGCTTTTCAGGCCCTTCCAGTTCGGATGGCGTTCGCATAGCCACTGCACATCGCCTGATATTCTGTGCCGGCGGTTTTCGATCCGCCCGTGATCGGCGTCGGTCGTCTCAAGAACTGGTAACGCCTTACCTTCTTCGCTTTCGAAGAAAGTTCTGACATCGTCATGGAGTTCTCCCTGATTGCCCTTAAGAGCCAGAACATAATCCGCCCCCTTGTCTATAATCGCTTCGGCAATGGCTTTTTGACAGCCCATGGCGTCAATAGTGACAACGGCTCCCTTCAGGACGAGCATTTCCAGAAGCTCCGGGATCGCTGTGATTTCATTGCTTTTTCTGGCTGTCTTCACCTGACCCATAACCAGCTTCTGCTCACAGGCCCAGGCCGACACCATATGCAGCGCACGCTCCGGACCATCCCGGCTGCCGCGCAGCGTCTTGCCGTCTATCGCCACAAGGCCCGGGATGTTTTCGTTTAAATCACGAACCCATGCCGTAAAGCATGCTTCAAAAGCTTCCGGGTCAAGAGCGCGGAAAAGGTCGTTCAGGGTGTCATGCGCAGGAATGCCGCTCTTAAACGGCAAAAGTGTGCGCAGAAAATCCAGCTTCTCCTCTCCATAATCGACTATGCCTGAAAAACTTTCCGCCCCGGCGATAACTCCGCAAAGGCAAAGAAGAAGCATCTCATCAAGGGGATAAAGAACTTTCGTGCTTTGCCTAGGATCAGGTAAATCCTTGAAATAACCCAAAAATCCTATTGTCGTACTCATCTCTCGCCTCCTGCTGTTGCAACAAGACAATTGAATCAGACAAATCACACGTCGTCAGCAAGATTTTACAGACTCAAGCGATTGCCGTGGCGGGTGTGAAGAGAAATTGAAATATTTTTATAACAAAACGCTATATTTTTCAGATGCGCCATGCTTGTTAAAAGGCCTCAATAATTACGAATGCTTGTGCAAACGGGGGTTCGTCCGTAAGGCTTAAATGGATTAAGGCTGTTTTTCCGGGAGGGGTGAGTTTTTCTAATCTCGTAAGGGCACCGCTGCGTAAC
>CAZGCC010000236.1:1608-1870 GCA_964524195.1 uncultured bacterium
TTGAGAGGATTTGAACCTCCGACCCACGCATTACGAATGCGTTGCTCTACCACTGAGCTACAACGGCGCTAAAAAAGTGGTTACTACGATCTAGCCGGAATGAGAGATTAATTCAATTAATTTTTTGTCTGTTGTCTTATATGCTTGCGAAAAAGTGTCCTTCAATTTATATCAATTGCGGGGGGCTGGCGCGGGCGGAAGCTTTGCTCAATTGGTCAGGTCCGAAAGGAAGCAGCCAAAGTGGAGATTTTCCGGGTCGTGT
>CAZGCC010000237.1:0-450 GCA_964524195.1 uncultured bacterium
AGCGATTCTCCAAAGAACATTTTGTCGATGCCGCCCCCCACGAAATAAACAAAAAAACCAAGACCGAAAACGCCGAACACGATCGAAGGGACCCCCGCGAGATTATTGATCGCCACCCTCACGCTGCGGACGAACAATCCTTCTTTGGCATATTCCCGCAAATAGATCGCGGCCAGAACGCCAAAAGGCGTCACCGCCAAGCTCATCAGCACCGTCATGACAAAAGTCCCGAAGATCGCGGGAAAGACGCCGCCTTCGGTGTTCGCCTCCCGGGGCTCCGTGGAAAGAAAATTCCAGATATTCTTGAAGAAAATGACCGCTTTTTCCGGACGCTTCAGTTTGTTCGGAAAATAAAAATCGACGATGTCGCCGGCAGAAATCTCCTTTTCTTCGCCGGATTCCAGCTGGTAACGGAATAGGTATTCCCTTTGAGAGGCTCTCAAAGACTGC
>CAZGCC010000237.1:630-1842 GCA_964524195.1 uncultured bacterium
CCCTCGCCGTTAAGATCCCGGAGTCGTTGCATGAAAAAAAGGTCCGACGCTTTGAATTCGCCCCCTTTAGGATTCCTGAGCATTAAGGGATACCCCAAGGCATCCCCATATTCCAAGCGTTCGATCTTGAGAATATCCGGGGGATAGCTCACTTTCGCGATAGAGTTTTTATCAAAAAATTTAAAACTCAACCCATAGACATCCTTATTGCCCAGGAAAAGCTGCCATTCCCGTTCCTTGTGAGCCCCATCAGGATCTTGAACCTTTTTAACTTGTTCTTTGGTAATGATCCCGGCCACGCGGCCCGTATTCCCGATATCTTTAGCCGCCGGGCCTTCGAGCTCGATCACCGCAACCTCCCGGGGCCAAAAAACTTCGCTCCCTTTGACAAGAATAAGCCCGAGCAGGAAAACGATCATCGCCATCCCCACCGTGCTCAAATAAGGCGCCTCAGGAAGCTCGACCGCGATATTCGCCGAAAGCGTCCGCATCCCGGAAAAAATATTGAGATCCATGATGGGCGTATTCCCGGTCGCCATCACCACGATCATGGTCTCCCCGACCGCGCGGCCAAGACCGATCATCACGGCCGAAAAGATCCCGGCAAACGCTGTCGGGACAATGACCCGGAGCGCGGTCTGCCAGCGGCTTGCCCCCAAAGCCAGGGAGCCCGAAACGAGCGTCTTGGGAACATTCGAAAGAGCGTCCTCAGAGATCGTGAAAATGATCGGGATCACGGCAAATCCCATCATGAACCCGACCACCAGCGAATTTCTCTGGGTAAAGGGTGTTCCGGTCACCTCAGGCCACCAAAGACGGAAGTCGGCGATGCTCGCGCCCGTCTGAGGATCCTTCACGACAAAAAGCCAGCTTTCCAACCACGGTCCAAGGATCCATCCAAGATAGGCGGCGCCCGCGAGCACGGGCAGGATCGCCATCCATTCCGTTCCCGGAGCGATCCATTTTCTGTATTTGAGAGGAAGGCCGGTCCAGAACCAGCCGCAAAATAAGGCCGCGCAGGGAAGGAAAAGGCTGATCAAAAGCAGTGAAGGAACCCTCGTATCAATGATAGGGGCCAACCACAAGGCGGCCAAAAAACCCAGAACCCCCGACGGCAAAGAAGCCATGATCTCCATGGTGGGTTTAATGAATACTTTGAACTTGGGGTGAGCGAACTGGGATGTATAAAGCGCTGCCAAGAGCGCGATGGGG
>CAZGCC010000238.1:0-1834 GCA_964524195.1 uncultured bacterium
AGACGATACGGGAGAGAAATCTCCGGAAACAAAACTCGAGATCAATAAAAAACGGGCCGCGCTTTATGGTATTTCCGCGCTGGATGTTTCTCTGACGGCCAAGGCGGCCATTGAAGGCGTCGTGGCGACCCAGTACCGCGAAGGCGGCCGGGAATTTGATGTTCGGGTCCGGTTGAATGAAAAAGACCGGGCAAGTAATCAGATGCTCGGGGACCTCCTGCTTTACTCCAAGGTGCTGGATGTGCATGTGCCCATGAAGGAGATCGCCACGATCGTGCAGGGGGAGGGACCCAGCGAGATGCAAAAGAGGGCGCCGATATCCCGCAGGATTTCCAGGTCAAACTTTCCGGAAAAGCAAAGGAACTCAAAGAGAATTTTGGCGGTGTGGCTTTCGCTTTCGTGCTCGCTGTGCTGCTCGTTTACATGATCATGGCAGCGCAGTTCGAGTCGTTCCTTCAGCCGCTGATCATCATGAGCACGGTTCCGCTGGCCTTTGGAGGCGCCATTATCGCTTTAAAGATCACGGGAAACACCTTGAATGTTATTTCGCTTTTGGGATTGGTGCTCTTGGGCGGGGTGGTCGTCAGTAACGGTATTGTGCTCATGGAGTATATCAACCAGCTCCGTTCCGAAGGCAAAGAGATGGTCTCGGCCGTCTGGGAGGCTGTCCGGACCCGTACACGGCCTATTTTGATGTCCGCGACGACCACGATCCTCGGCATGTTACCGATCGCTCTTGCGCTATCCGGGGGAGGCGCGTCCCTTCTGTCGCCCTTGGCGGTGACCGCGATGGGTGGTCTTTTTTCTTCGACTTTGCTGACCCTGATCGTCCTGCCGTGTCTTTATATTCTCGTGAACCGCCTTCTTGAAAAGGTCATGGGGTACGAAGAAGAAGTGATCGAAGCCCCTGAGGGCACCGAAGAAACGCAGAGCCCGGAGTAAGCCATGGGGCTTCCGAGCTTTTCACTCAAGCGGCCGGTCTTTACCGCGATCCTCTTCGCGGGTGTTCTTGTGATCGGCTTTATTTCCCTGATGCGCCTGAAAGTCGAGCTCTACCAAGGCCAGAGCCAGGCCATCGTCAGCATTGTCGTCCGCGCTCGTGGCGGCCTTCCTTCCCAGGATGTTGAAAAAATGATCACCAAACCCATCGAAGAAGCGGTGGGGACGGTGAGCCACATGAAAAATCTTTATTCAAGTTCTCGGGAGGCCGAATCCCGCGTGACGATGGAATTCGAACCCGGCACCAATATGAAGTTTGCCGCTCTTGAGATCCGTGAAAAATTCGCCCGAGTAAAGCCGCTTCTTCCCAAAGAGATCGAAAAGCCGGTGATCGCAAACTACGATGATGCCCAGGCCGCCATTCTCGTGTTTGCCGTGACTTCAGGAACGCTTGCGCCGGAACAGATCCGTGAAATGGTGGATACCAAGCTTAAGCCCATTCTCAGCCGTGTGGATGGCGTGGCCAGCGTTGAAGTTTACGGCGGCCGCGAGCGAAAGATCCTTGTGGAGATCGACCGTGACAAGATGGTGGCTTACGGTATTTCGATCGAGCGGGTCATGGATGTCCTGGGACAGAGCAATATCAATCTTCTGGCCGGAAGTGTGGACACCGGGAATTATGAGTTTGCGATCCGGAGCATGGGGGCTTTCTTGGAAGTGGAGGATATCGGAGAGCTTGGCGTCAAGGTGACGCGCCAGGGCTCGATCATTTCTCTCAAGGAGATCGCGACGGTCAAGGATTCCTATATGGAGGCCACGGACCAGGCGCGTCTCAACCTCGAACAGAATGTGACGGTGTATGTCAAAAAAGCGAGTCTTGCCAATACGCTGGATG
>CAZGCC010000239.1:0-1830 GCA_964524195.1 uncultured bacterium
AGGACTCATTCAAATGTTTGTCTTGATATTTCAATCCAAATAAAAATTTTTGGACATCATTAAGAACATCCTTATCCTGCCGGGATTTATCGATGTCGGCTGAGACGGTCACCGTGCGCTCCTGGTCCATGCGCTTGATCTCGCTGGGACCCTCCCCCTGTACGATCGCGGCGATCTCCTTCATGGGCACATGGATATCCAGCACCTTGGAGTAAAGCAGGAGGTCTCCGAGCATCTGATTACTTGCCCGGTCTTTTTCATTCAACCGGACCCGGACATCGAATTCCCGGCCGCCCTCGCGGTACTGGGTCGCCACGACGCCTTCAATAGCCGCCTTGGCCGTCAGGGAAACATCCAACGCCGAAATACCATAAAGCGCGGCTCGTTTTTTATTGATCTCGAGTTTTGTTTCCGGAGATTTCTCTCCCGTATCGTCTTCGACATTAATGACCCCGGGGATCTGCGCAAGCCGTCCCTTGAGCCGTTCCACCAGCGCATCCATCAGTTTGAAGTCAAATCCCTTGGCCTCTACGAGGATCGGCTTGAGCGCCTTGGTTCCGACGGCAAATTCGCTTTCCTGAAGAACGAACTCGACCTTGGCGTTCTCTTGCTGAAGATTCAGGGCATTTACCTTTTTCCTCAGAGAATCAACGATCTCCGAGGATTTCCTTTTGCGCGCCGGATCCAGCGTGACCAGCACAAGCCCCTGAGAAGTACGAAGCGTTTCAACCTTGATCTCCCCGCGGCTTGATTTTTCGCTTCCGATCGCGACCGAAATATCCTTAACATCATTATCAGACCGGAGAACATCCTCGACCCGCTTACAAACAGAATCCGTAACGGCCAGCCGTGTCCCAAGCGGCATATCCATTCTGACATAGAATTGTCCCTGATCCGTTTTAGGGAGCACTTCCCGATCCATGGTCGGGACCAAAAGAAAGGTCGAGGCCAAAGCCAGAAACACCACCACAAGCACCGAAAGAATAAAACGGTTCTGGGCCCCGCGATCGGAAAAACTCTGGATCTTCTCGTCAAGGGGGCCGGTGATCGCAAGCGGTTCATATTCTTTCTGCTGAACGGTCACATAAGTTGAAAGGAGCGCGATCAAAGTGAGCGGCACAAAAGTGGAGATGATCTGCGAAAAAATGATGCTCCACGCGAGATCCTTGAAGATCTGGCCCGCCACGCCCGGGACAAAAACGATCAGCGGGAAGAACACGGCAATGGTGGTGAGGTTCGACGATACGACAGGCCAAACGACCTCTGTTGCCCCCTCGATCGCGCCTTCTTCGGCCTCCATCCCCTCCTGGCGTTTTCGGAAAATATTCTCAAGCACCACGATACTGGTATCCGTGATCATCCCGATCGCGATGGCCAGACCTCCGAGCGACATGATGTTCATCGTGACGCCGGCCATGGCCATCAAAAAGAAAACTCCCAGGATCGTCAGCGGGAGCGACAGCACCACCAGGGCGGACATCGTGAAGACCCTCAGGAAGATCCAAAGGGCAATGAGCGCGCAAAGGCCTCCCTGCATCGCTTCGTGGAAAAGGTTTTCGATCGTCTCCCGGATAAAAATGGAATGGTCGTAGATGATGCTCACGCGGACGCCCCGGGAAGCCAGGTCTTCTTCGAGGATCGTCAGCTCTTTACGAAGACGATCCACGGTCTGGATCGTGTTGGCATTCGATTGTTTCTGAAAAGACATCGTGATATTGCCCGCTCCGTTGAAGCGTGAAACGCTTGTCTGCTCCGCAAGACCGTCCACAACCTCCCCGATATCCTTGATGGTCACGAGTCGTTTGTTGAGCATTTGTTTTTCGACATCGC
>CAZGCC010000240.1:0-841 GCA_964524195.1 uncultured bacterium
GGTCCGGGATATGCAGAAAAATGATCCCGGCCTTTTTCTTTTCGAACAGCCGGAGAAGCTGGGGCTCGGGAACGCCTATTTGGACGGAATGCGTTGGGCTCTAAATCGTGATTACGAGGCGATTATGACCATGGATGCGGATTTTTCGCATCACCCGCGCTATCTGCCCCTCCACTTAGAGAAGATAAAAGATGTTGATCTGGTCATTGGTTCCCGGTACATCCATGGGGGCAAGCTCGAGAATTGGCCGCTCTACCGTCAGGCATTAAGCCGCTTCGCGAACTGGTATGCAAGGACTTTGACCGGCCTGCCCTTCAACGATCTGACAAGCGGGTTCCACTGTTTCCGCGCGGAGCTGCTTCGGAACATCCTCCGGTACAATATCCACTCGGAAGGATACGCCTTCCTGATCGAGCTGAAATTTTTGGCGATCCTGCAAGCAGCCCGATATGCAGAGTTCCCGATCGTTTTCAGTGATCGCACGGAAGGGGACTCGAAGATCTCGAAGCGCGTCATGTTCGAGTCGATGTCGTTTGTTTTAAAGATAGCCTCCCAGCGTCGTCGCATTAGGAGATCCCTGAAGTGCCGGGAACTTCTCCAAAGCCATGTTTGAATTTGAAGCGGGTTGACCATGTTATTCAACTCCCTTGAGTTCTTCCTCTTCTTCCTTGTCGTCTACGGACTGTATCTGCTCTTTCCGTTCCGGGCCCAAAACCGGTTGCTGCTCGTCGCGAGCTATTTTTTTTACGGGTGCTGGGATTGGCGCTTTCTGGGGCTGATCGCGTTCTCCACAATATTCGATTTTTTTTGCGCCAGGTTCATTGACCGGACGGAACATTCC
>CAZGCC010000240.1:900-1830 GCA_964524195.1 uncultured bacterium
GCCCTTTATGTTGCTTATTTTCCCCAACTTGTCGCGGGGCCTATCGAGCGCGCGACCCATCTCCTTCCCCAGATCCTCCGTCCGCGGAAAGTAACTTCACAGGATTTTCTCGAAGGATGTTTTATGATCTTTTGGGGGCTTTTTATTAAGGTTTTCGTTGCCGACCACTTGGCATTGATTGTCGACCCCATATTCGCGGGAGGTCCTTACAGGGGGACAGGAGTGCTCTTGGGATGTTATGCGTTCGCTTTTCAGATATTCTGTGATTTTGCCGGCTACTCCGAGATAGCACGAGGACTCGGCCGATGCATGGGATTTGATATTATGATCAATTTCAACCTCCCCTACATCGCGACCAACCCATCTGATTTTTGGCGGCGTTGGCATATCAGTTTCTCGAGCTGGCTTCGCGATTATCTCTATATTCCATTGGGAGGTAGTCATCATGGGACATGGTTGACCCTTCGAAATCTGGTCATTACCATGTTCTTAGGAGGGCTATGGCATGGCGCGGCATGGAACTTCGTGATCTGGGGTCTTTATCATGGCCTGCTGCTCGCTGTGTACCGGATCGCTTCAATGATCCGTGTCACGGGAGTATCCCTGAAGGGGAAGGGGCGGGAGAGGCTGTCATACGGTATCCAGCTGATCATTTTTTTTTCATCTTATCTGTCTCGGCTGGCTTTTTTTTCGCGCCGGTTCCTATTCCCAGATCGTAGCTATGCTGCAGGCGCTATGGGGCGGGATCGCGATGCAAGACCTGGCGCACTATGCGCCGCTTTATGGAAAGATGTTTTTCTTCATTTCGATCCTTCTGGTGGTTCAGGTCTGCCAGTGGATCACTCGAGATCTCATCTGCGTTTTAAAATGGCCTTGGCCGCTTCGAGCTTGTTTTTACTATCTCTGTTTAATGCTCATGATCCTGTTCCG
>CAZGCC010000241.1:0-1828 GCA_964524195.1 uncultured bacterium
GTCACGCCGGGATAATTCGCGGTCGTATGTCGAAGTCCGGTCAACGCGTTAAAGATCGTGGTCTTTCCAGTGTTCGGATTCCCCACCAGCACGATCTCTCGGATTCCCTTTTCCGTCATGAAATCCCCCGGTGACGATGCCTTCCCCGGCCGCAGCATGCACCGGGGCCCGCCGGGGTTTTGTCCTTCTCCACAAGAATGCCCTGGGCGTCCTGTTTACGGATGGAAAGATGATAGCCTCGGATCGAAAGCTCCATCGGGTCGCCAAGCGGAGCGCACCGTCTCACCCGGACGCGTGTTCCGGCCACAAGCCCAAGTTCCTTCAAACGGTGGTGCAGGTCCTGAACGGCGGCATATCCCCGGATGACCCCGGCTTCTCCCGGCAAAAGACGATCGAGCGGCACAGGGGTCATTTCCGGCATTTTTTACAAAGCCCCATCAGTTGATGGCAGTGGAATTCGACTTTGAAGCCGAATTTTTCAGCGATCTTCTGCTGAAGTTTTTCGATCGTGGGATCGTGGAACTCCACTACCTTGCTGCAATTCCGGCAGAAAAGATGATCGTGATGTTTTTTTTGCTGGGCAGATTCATAAAAGGTATCGCGATTTGTTTTGAAGCTTTGCTCGATCACGCCGGCCTCGAGCAGGATCGGGATATTCCGGTAGACCGTATCGCGCGAGACCTTGAAGCCTTGTTTTTGGAGGCGCTTCACAAGCTCATCCACATTGAAATGGCCGTGCTGGCGCTTGATGCCCTCAAGAAGACGGAGCCGCTCCTCGGTCAGGCGGAACCCTTTGCTGCGGATAAATCCTTCGAATTCTTTTTTATTTTTGACCATGAGGGAGAACCTGCTATTAAGACTCGTTCTGAATAAGAGGAATTGTAGCGGACAACGCCGAGGATGTCAATAGAGCTTAGCTAGAGCTCTGCGGCAATGCGGGAGCGAACGGTATCGCTCAATTGAGAGAGGTCGCTGCTCTGAAGATGGCCTGTCTCGACAGGCGCCAGAACGGTCAACTTGCAGAAGACCTTGGACTTCATGACCCATCCCCCTTTAGGGATGGCATCCCGGGTTCCGCTCACAGCGATGGGAAGCACGGGAACTTTTTCGGAAATCGCGAGCTTGAAAGCCCCTTTCTGAAAGGGGTTCATTTCTTGCGTTTCACTACGAGTCCCCTCGGGAAAAAAGAGAACCGACATCCCGGAACGGAGGTAGTGGATCGCTTCGCGGTAAACATCGCGGATGCTGGACCGGTCATTGCGCTTCAGACTGATGTGTTTGCAAAGCCCCAGACACCAGCCGAGAAAGGGAATGCTGAAAAGACTTTCCTTCGCGACCCACTTGAACTGCGCGCGGAGTTGATAGAGGACCACGATATCCGCCAAGCTCTGGTGATTGGCCACGATCACATAAGTTTGTTGGGGGGCGATGTGTTCGAGACCTTTGACGCTCACCTTCCAGTAGGGATTCAGCCCGATGATGGCGTCCGACCACCAAAAGCACTGGCGATGCAGCCATTTTCTTTGTTGATCAAAGGGAAAGGTGAAAAGCAGGAGGACCAGCATGACGAGATAAAGGATCGCCAGCAGGAACACACACGCCACCCAGAAAAAAAGAGACAGCAGCCCGTTCAGCACCGGTGACCCTAAAAACCGGATGGAAGGACCGCGAAGAAGAGAAGGCTCAGCGCCGCCAGCGTAGCTCCCAGGATCCGGGTGTTCCGGATCTCCTTGACTTCATCGATCGGAGCGACCTTCCAGTTGAGGCGCTCCATGATCCACTGATAGAGTTCGATCGAACGCTTTGGCAAAAAGATCGAAAAAACGCC
>CAZGCC010000242.1:0-1827 GCA_964524195.1 uncultured bacterium
CGGTCGTTAGGGTCACATAACTGAAATAAAAAAGATTTTGAGCCGTATTTTCCTGGAAATTGAACGCCCCCGGATCGAAATAGTAAAGAATCTGGTACATCACCCCCCAGAGGATCCCGAGAAGGAGATAAATGCAGATTCCACCTTTAATACTGTCCTGCGTTACCCTTTGAGTGCGAAAAAGGTAGTGAAAAAGATAATTCAAAAAAATTGCGAGAAAAACAATATAGACGATATCCGAAAAAATAATCACCTGATCCGCCCAATCAGGCCTGAGATGCTTGACAAAAAGATCAAATGCAAACACTAAAAAGAAAATGGCGGCCGCCAGCCAAAATCTCCCCGTCCGTTCGACCATGATCCGAAGGATAAAAATATTTGAGACGAAAAAAATAAGCGCGAGAAACACGAGAGCAAAGTCCCCTCCTTCGCGCAACTTCAGAAGAGGTGAAGCAAGAAGCAGGATAGTAATGAGAATGAGAAGGTAATTGAAACGATCCCGAAAAAACCGTGCGAACCTTTTTTCAAGATTCAGCATTTTCCAAAGTCCTTTCTAACGCGAGCTTTAAAAAATACCCAAGAATTCGAAAGGAAAATCAAAAAAGCGCTCTTTGCTAAGCCGTTTTCCCTTCCTGCTGCCATCCGCGTCCTAGCGCGCGGTAAAGCTGGACATAGGCAATCACCTGCGAGCCTTGCGTCTGCGCAAGAATATTTTGGGCATCATAATATTGCTGATCCGCGTCATAGCGAACCCGTGAAAGTTCGGCGGCCTTTTGCAGCGCAGCAACCTGCTTTTCCTGTTTTTCCCGAACTACTTGTAACTTCTCGATAGCCACCAAAGCATCTGCAACCTCTCGAAATGCGGCGATCACCTTTTGTTTATAAAACCCTACGGACTGTTGCCATTGCGCTTTGGCTGCTTTGTATCCGTAAATATTTTTCCCGCCCTTAAAAAGAGGCAGATCCACATCCCCACCGATCGACCATGTGTACCCATCAGAGTTGAAGACCGAAGAGGGGCGTTCACCGGCACCGCCCACAAAATTCGTCAGGTTGACACTTGGCATGAACTCACCGACCTTGACACCCACCTGAGCATTGGCCGCCCTTAAAAGCTGCTCCGCTTCCATGATATCAGGGCGATGTTTTAATATTTCGGATGGAAGACCGGAACCTGGCAGATCGGGCGTAAAAGACTCCTGGGATAATGAAGATGTCCGTTGAATGGGGCCAGGATTCCTGCCAAGAAGCGCTGAAAGCTTGTTTTCCTGGGCCGCGATTTGATGCTCGAGATCCGGAATGTTCGCGGCAGTCTGCCAATAATCCGCCTCAGCCCGGGAAGTTTCAAGAGCGGAAGCAGCGCCCCCCTGGAAGCGCTTGTTAAAAAGATCCACATTATCGCTTCGCGTCTTGAGGGTTTTCTTGGCTATGTCCAACTTAAGATCAAGCTCAAGGATCGTAAAATAAGTTGAAGCAACATCAGCCACAAGCGTCACCATGACGCCTTTCCGCGCATTTTCCGTTGCCAGATATTCCGCCTTCGACGCGCTTACGGCCTGGCGGATCTTCCCCCACAGATCCATCTCCCAGCCGGTGTCAAAACCGCCCATATAGTTGGATGTAAGCCGGTCCAGCCCGGGGTAAAGATCTTTTGAATTACGGTCCCGTGAAATGCTGGTCGTTAGATCCACTTGGGGAAGAAGCTGCGCCCGGGTCACCCCTACCACCGCACGCGATTCATCCACACGGGCGGCCGCGGTTCTCAGATCATAGTTATTGAGCAAGGTTTCGCGGATCAGTTCCTGCAATTGTTCATCTTTAAACACC
>CAZGCC010000243.1:0-1804 GCA_964524195.1 uncultured bacterium
TCCTTCCGGCCTCAAACCTTCCTTCGGGAAGGTCCCAGAGCTCCTTGACGCCCGTAGAATAAACCTGAGGGTTACTCTTGGCCTCTAACTCGAATTTCCTGACAAGCTGCTTGGTGAGACTTCCGCGGGGTCCTTCGGCCAGGATCGTGATCTTCGCCCGGATCGCGTTACCGGCCTGAAAATTATCCATGGGCTTCCCGTGCTTATCCACGCCCGTGTCGATCGTCCTGGCTCCCGCAACGCGGCCGCTCTCATAAACCAACTCCGAAGCACTGAACCCCGGATAAACCTGAACGCCTTTTTTCTCCGCGATCTCAGCCAGCCATCGCGTCATTTTTCCGAGCGAAACCACAAAATTCCCGTGGTTTCCCATGAACGGAGGCGTGAAGGGCGCCTTCAAAGCGAGCTTCGGGGTGAGAAAATAGACGCCTTCTTTTTTGACGGGAGATTCAAAGGGAAATTCCTTGGGATCCACACCCGGAAGAAGTTCTTTGAGTGTGGAGGGGTCGATCACGGCGCCGGAAAGCGTGTGGCTGCCGATCGAACTTCCTTTTTCAAGGACCAGGATGCCGGGTTTCTTCTCGGAGGCGGCCGTTAGATCCGCAAGATGGATGGCAGCGGCGAGGCCCGCGACTCCGCCCCCCACGATCAGAATGTCCGTCTCGATCACTTCAGATTTCAGCATAGAAATACAAGATCTCGCAAGCAAGGATTTATGAAAACGAGGCAGTATTTTAACATAAACTCTTCGTCAAAATAGGGAAAAATGCTGCTCTTTTCAGGGAGAACTAAAAAGAAATTTTGAGGCCTGTCCCGAGGATATTAAGCGAGGTCCACTTTGCGGAGGAATTCTTGGTGGAATGGCGCAGATAATAGATCGATCCATAAACCGGCCCCCACCAGTGGATTTTGAACCCTGAGAAGAACCGGTCTTCCACCATCCCATTGCGGCTTGTCTCGATAAAGATCTCGTTGGCCGTATAGGGCTGGAACTCCAATGGCGTCCATTTCCAAGGGGCCGTCAGGGTCACCAGGTTCCGATAACGAAGGGTATCTTTGGCTTGCTGCTTGATGCGGAACTCCAGCATATTCCGGTCTTCAAGCAAGAACCCTTTGAAAGAATATTGAGGGGTCGCGTAGATTCTGGGAACAGAATCCCAGTACCACATATTCTGGTTCTTTCTCCAGCGGGAGTGGCAGATCTGCTCGTATTCAGCGCCCAAGGACAGATAACGGACGGGCTTATAGTCCACTCCCACGCGGGTTTCCTCATAATGAAACCCGTTATGCTCCCTGAAGCGGAGCTCCTGACTGAGCTTTATTTTCCACTGATCGCTCAATTTCTTTTCAAGATCGTATACATTCCAGATCCCGAAATCCCCGTTTTTTGCTGGAGAAGCAGCGGCCGTGGGCATAAGACTCCCTTGGTTCGCTAAGGAAATGATCATGAAAAATAAAATGGCGGGAAAATTTTTTCGAGGACTTTCGAAACGAAGGGTCATCCGGGCCCTTTTTCTTTTACTGCAAAATCCTGCCAGAACTTCTAGGGGACGAGCCATTTAGCGACAGCATAAGAAATGGCGGAGATCGCCGCCGAACACGGGATCGTGATGATCCAGGCCCAGACGATCCCCCCCGCAACGCCCCACCGCACGGCGCTCGTCCGCTTCAAGGAACCCACACCCATAATGGCTCCGGTGATCGTATGTGTGGTGCTGACGGGGATTCCAAGCGCCGAAGCCACGAATAAACTCGTGGCAGCACCTGATTCCGCGCAAAAGCCGTCCACCGGGCGGAGCTTCGC
>CAZGCC010000244.1:0-1419 GCA_964524195.1 uncultured bacterium
ATCTGAACGATGAATGTGACTCTGGTCCTGCAGTCTTTGATCAGCGGAATAATGATGGGAGCCGTATACGCCCTCCTCGGCATCGGGTTTTCTCTAACCTGGGGGGTCATGAAGGTAATAAATGTCTCTCACGCCACTTTTGGGCTGTTGTCGGCTTTTGTCTCTTATACGCTTTTCAATATGTTTGGAATCGATCCCATTGCATCCCTGGTGTTGACCCTTCCTGCGATGTTCGGGCTAGGCTGTATCGTTTACTGGCTGCTAATAAATCCTATTACCAGGGCGAAGGCGGTAATCGTGTCATCGATGATACTGACCTTCGGCATAGCGATTATACTGGAGAATTTGATTTTGCTCATTTGGGGGGCCGATCCGAGAATTGTGACCACTTCCTACACAAATAAAGTGTTCGTGATTGGCCCTTTATATTTTCAGTATCCCCGACTAATGGGTTTCGCTATGGCATTGGTGGGTGTGAGCGCAATTCAGTTTTTCTTGAAGAAAACTCTTACGGGGAAAGCGGTCAGGGCTGCTTGGCAGCAGCCGGAAGCCTCGCAGTTATGCGGTATCAATCTCAAGAAAATCAGCATGATCACCTTTGGCATTGCCATAGCCAGTTCGGGAGCCGGAGGGGTTGGAATGGCAATGCTCTACTCGTTTGAACCTCATTCTCACAATCTTTGGTTAATTTATCTTTTCTTAGTAGTAATTGTCGGTGGCGTGGGAAACATCCTTGGCGCAGCGTCAGGGGGAATGATAATCGGCATAATAACAGGACTTTCCATGGCCTTCTTGCCTTACCAGTGGATCAATTTGTTGACGTTCGGGTTACTCATGGTGATTTTGGTGTTTCGTCCTCAGGGACTTTTCCAAAGTGAGGTATAAGTGAGTCAGGTCAACCAACGGCAACGATCCATTGGAATCATCATGCTCGTCATAGGGATCGTTTTTTTTATCAGCCTTTTCCCATGGCTTGGACCGCCGGTATATTTTATTTCATTTGCATTCAACGTATTTATGTATATTACGCTAGCGACATCCTGGAACATTATAGGAGGCTACGCCGGCTATCTTTCCTTCGGGCATGTGGCCTTTTTTGGAATAGGAGCCTATGCAACCGCTGTCATCGGAGAACGTCTGGAATTGGGGCCGGTTCTTGCGATTTTCGCTTCTGTGCCAGCAGGGCTTTTCTCGGCGCTCATAGCTATAGTGGTTGGTTACCCTTGTTTAAGGCTTAGAGGGCCTTATTTCGCTGTCATCACATTATGTTTCGCTTTTGTTACGGAAATAGCGGTAAGAAATCTCGATTTTCTTGGTGGAGCCAATGGGCTGTGGATAAAGGGCCTAGCAGCGCCAATTGAGACAAGCAGGTCCATATTCTTTGAATTGATGCTGCTTCTGACGGTTATTTCTCTCCTA
>CAZGCC010000244.1:1476-1780 GCA_964524195.1 uncultured bacterium
CTCAGGGCAATCAAGGAGGACGAAGAAGTAGCTCAAACGATGGCGATAAACACCCCAAAGGTCAAGATTGCCGCTTTTGCAATATCGGCTTTTTTCCCCGGGGTAGCGGGCGGAATTTACGCATGCTACCTGACGTACATCCATCCGGACATAGTTTTTGACGTTAACATCTCTATCCTCGTTGTTCTTATGGCGCTTTTCGGTGGAGGCGCTTCATGGGCAGGGCCTCTAGTGGGAGCTACAATACTTACTTTTGTAAACGAGGGACTTTCAACCTTTGTTAAAGCTGAATTTGCCCGCATAA
>CAZGCC010000245.1:0-1773 GCA_964524195.1 uncultured bacterium
TCTCCCGCCCTGACGATCAGTTCCCGCTCAACCTCTTGCATGGACCAGTCCCTTTCAACTTCCTTAAAAAACGCCGCCGGAACGCGCCTTCTTTAATCCTCGCCCCCTTGGACAGTCCTTTGGGGAAGAAAGTTCCTTCTCACAATAAAAAAGGCCTGATCTTTTGAACCAGGCCTTTTATCCGATTAAAAACTCACCAGGTCAGGATCTCTTGAATAACTGCTTAAGCCATCCCCAAAAACAATTCAACGGACAACTTTCTTGCATCATGACCGCGCCGCAAAAAATACATCTCGGATTCCCGGACGGGACCTCCTTTTTGCAGGAAGGGCACACGACAATTGGGGAAACCGTAGTTTCTTCATTTTCCCACTTCTTCCGGAGCCGTTCCGGAGGCTCCTCATCCTTTATTTCCCAATCCTTAGGTTCTTCGTCATCAAACATTGAAGCTTTTCGCTCTTTTTAAACCACATTGACCTCAGGAGACAATTCAATCCCGAATTTTTCCGCCACAGACCGCCGGATGGAATTAGAAAGCTCCACAATTTCCTTTCCTGTCGCCCCCCCATGGTTGACCAACACCAGAGCCTGATCTTTATGAACTCCCGTGCGGCCGACCACTTTCCCTTTCCATCCGCATTGTTCTACCATCCAACCCGCGGGGATCTTCACGGTCCCGTCCGGCTGCGGGTAATGCGGCATCTTGGGATATTTCAGGACGAGATCTTGAAACTGCGATTGCGGGATCGAGGAGTTCTTGAAAAAGCTTCCGGCATTTCCGATCTCTCGGGGATCCGGCAGTTTAGCGCGCCGTATCTGACAGATCGCATCGCTCACGGCCTTAAGAGAAAGCTCTGTCGCCTTCATGGATTCCAAGGTCGCGCGAACATCTCCATATTCTGTTTTATATCGATAGGACGTTTGCGGCGAAGAAAGCTTGGCCAATCTGAACGAAACGGCCGCAATAAAAAACCGGCCTTTTGCTTTGTTTTTAAAAATACTGTCCCGGTACCCGAAAGCGCAATCGCTGGCGCCGAATTTTACCGTTTCTCCGGAGCCGATCTCGATCGCTTCCAGTTCATGAAATGTGTCTTTTTGCTCGACCCCGTAAGCTCCGATATTTTGAACAGGAGCGGCGCCCGTAAGACCGGGGATCAAGGAGAGGTTTTCAAGCCCCGCGTAATTCCGCTCGATCGACCACTCCACAAGATCCTGCCAGACTTCTCCCGCGCCAGAGCGAACGATCACTTCGTCCTCAGTTTCGCTCTCTACCGAGATTCCGGAGATCTCGTTCTTCACGACCCAGCCATCAATATCTCCCGTCAGAAGAATGTTGCTCCCGCCGCCTAAGATCAGCTTCTTTTCCCCGAGGAATTTTTTGTCGCAAGCGAGCTCTTTGAATTCTTCCACCGTACGGATCCGGACAAAATACTTCGCCGCGGCTTCGATGCCAAAAGTGTTGAGGGTTTTAAGAGACTTGTTTCGCTCGACATTCATAAGTCCTGATTTTCCGTCCAGTTTATTCACGCCACAGCCCTCGTTTCTGCTCCCGCGCTTCTTTCTCCATTTGCGCGAACAACTCCTGATGCTTCACATTCGGCGAAATGGTCATGGCCCGGGCATAGCCCGCCTTGATCATCGTGGCATTCAGGAACACCCGGAGTTGCCGCTCCTTGGTTTCCGGACTAAGTTCCGCATACCATGTTTCCGGGATCTCCATATTGAGACTGGGGTCCAGATATAAATACACATACGCCCATCGCCGACCGGACT
>CAZGCC010000246.1:0-1768 GCA_964524195.1 uncultured bacterium
CCTCGGTGAAGATGATGATGGACGAAGGCAAGGTAGGCACCGTTGAGATCAAGGGGGGAAGTCTTTTCCGGATCAATAAAGCCGAGACCGATCCCGAGACAGGGGATAAGACCACGCTGCTTGATCTCGCGATCGGGAAAGTGCTGGTCCATGCCGGGAAGCTTCAAGGAGGTTCCAAATTCGAGGTCAGAACTCCTACCGCCTTGACCGGCGTTCGCGGCACCATCTTCGAAGTGACGGTGAAGGAAAAGGCGTAAAGCTGAAAAGCGGTATGTAGTAGGTGGTATGTCGCAAAGCCCCCTGACCAAAATCCGACCTCCGAGGTCGGATTGGTTTGTACCCATTTCACGAACCCAAGTCAATCTCAAGACTTGAGTTGCTGGATCATCTTCAAGTAAATCTTCTCAAAGACCGATAATCAGTGTTGAAAGATTCCATAAGAGAGGGCTATCTTTGTCTATGCGAAAACATCCACAGTTACTTGAGCTGAACGCGTTCTTTTTTATTTCCCGGATGTCCGGGAAATACGGCCGGCCTCTGACGCTTGCGACAGTTCCTGCTGAGGAATGGAAAGCTTTTGCGGATCAGGGGTTTGATTATCTTTGGCTCATGGGCGTTTGGACGCGCAGTCCCGGCTCCCGCGCGCATGCCGCTCAAGAACCCAATCTGATCCGGGCCTTCGATCTGATCCTCCCGGGTTGGAAAGAGGAGGATGTCGCCGGTTCTCCTTATGCCATTTATGGTTATGAGCTGGATCCCTATCTTGGTAAACCGGATGAGTTGATCAAACTTAAGATGAAGCTCAACGGTCTCGGGATCGGACTTATTCTGGATTTTGTCCCGAATCACCTGGCCTTTGACCATCCCTGGACGGTGGAGCATCCCGGGATATTCGTCTCCTGTCGTCCGGAAACTATCCGACAACATCCGGATTGGTCTTTCATCACCCCCGAAGGAAAAAAAATCGCGCATGGCCGCGATCCCTATTTCGCGCCCTGGATCGATACCGCGCAGATCAACTTCTGGGCTCCGGAAGCCCTCGCCGCATGGCGCAAAGAACTGCTTAAGATCGCCAAACTGGCCGATGGGGTTCGTTGTGACATGGCCATGCTCGGGCTCAATGATGTTTTTCAAAAAGTCTGGGGGGAGCATGTCCGGGAAACAAGACCCTCCACGGAGTTTTGGGCCGAAGTGATCCCGGAAGTGAAAAGAGCCGCGCCGAACTTTATTTTTATCGGAGAAGTTTACTGGGATATGGACTGGACGCTTCAGCAACTGGGTTTTGATTTTACCTATGACAAGCGGCTCTATGACCGTTTATTTTTTGATTCGCCCGTTTCCGTCCGGGATCATTTGAAGGCCGAGCCCGAGTACCGGGACAAATGTCTCCGTTTCATTGAAAATCATGACGAGGAACGAGCGGCCGTTGTTTTCGGACGGAAAAAATCCCAGGCGGCGGGCATTGTGGCGGCGACGGTTCCGGGGCTTCGCTTCTTTTATGAAGGACAGCAGGAAGGCCGCCGTATCCGCACCCCGATCCATCTTCGCCGGGAGCCTCGCGAAGCGATCGATCCTGAAACAGCGGATATGTATCAGAGGTTGATGAGCTTCATCAAGACTCCGCTCACGCATGAAGGGGAATGGAAGCTTCTTGAAACCTTCCCGGCATGGGAGAAAAATGAGACCTATCCGGGGATCGTGGTATGGATTTGGCGATCCGGAAAGGATTTTAAAATGATCGTCATCAATTATTCCATGATCCGCGCAC
>CAZGCC010000247.1:0-1757 GCA_964524195.1 uncultured bacterium
GTGCGAATGCACGCGCCGGTATTTCACGCCTTTTGGGATCCCGACACACAGCTGTACCGATGTCTGCCAGGCCCCGGTTGAATCGGCCAAGGCTGAGGGCGAAGAACTCAAAGTGGCTTCTTTAGCTCCGTCGCCTTCACTCCGGGAGTCAACGCCCGCAAAAACGATCGAGCAAAGCATCAAGACAACCACGCAAGCGCTCCATCGTTAGCGGTATTTCAGGATCCTCCCTATGCTCTTATGGCAGGCGACGGTTTTAGGGGTCATCCAGGGCCTTACGGAATTTCTTCCAGTCTCAAGTTCCGGGTCCACGGCGGTACGCTGATCGCCGTCCTGGCGTTTTTTTATAAGGACATCCTCGAGATCGTCGCGGACTTTTTTTTAAGCATCCAAAGGATCGCTTCCCAAAAACCAGCCTCTTTCCAGCTTCCTCCGCCGCACCGGGGACTTTGGGTCTGTATTTCGATTACGCTTGTTCCCACCGGGATCATCGCGGTATGTTTCAAAGGATTTTTTGAAACCGCGTTTTCCAATCTTTTTTTTGTGGCGATTGCATGGCTTGTGATGGGGATCCTTCTTATTATGAGCCAGCGGTTCCCAAAGGGTCAAAAAGACCTTTCGGTGATCCACTATGGCGATGCGTTCTGGATCGGTCTGGCTCAGGGAGCCGCGCTTTTGCCCGGGATCTCCCGTTCCGGAAGCACCATTCTTGCCGGCATGTTCCTTGGGATCAAAAAAGAGGACGCGGCGAAATTCTCATTTCTGATCGCGATCCCCGCCGTTATCGCTGCGATCTTGATGGATCTCAAAGAAGGCCTCCAGTATTTCTCCGAAAACACGGCGGTTGTTCTGACGGGATTCTTTTCTGCCGCGATCAGCGGATACCTTGTGATCCGCTGGTTGATGACCATGATCCGTCGCGGCCGTTTTTACCTGTTCGGTTATTACTGCATTGCCGTGAGCTTTTTCGCGTTCATGGTGGTCATTCTTTCCTGATAGTATGAAAACCGTCCGGTGTATCCTTCAGCGAGGCAAAGAAAAACCCCTTCTCAACCGTCACCCTTGGGTTTTTTCCGGCGCGATCGACCGGATCGACGAAGGATTCGAAGCCGGGGATCTTGTGAGAGTTCTCTCGGACAGGGAAGAGTTCCTCGGGATCGGTTATCTCAATCCCGAATCCCAGATCGTGGTCCGCATGCTTGCGTTCGAAGATGCTCCGATAAACGAAAACTTTTTTGACGAAAAGATCTCGCGCGCTTTAGCGCTTCGAAAACGATTTATGCCGTCTGGGACCAACGCCTACCGGCTGATCCACTCCGAAGGGGATTTCATCTCGGGGTTGACCGTGGACATCTACGGGAACTTTTTGGTGGCGGAATTCAATACGGCCGGGATCGATGCGTGGAAGTCGGTGATCGTGAAGATCCTTCAAAAATATTTTCCAACCCATTCGATCTTTGAGCGGAGCGATTCGGATCTCCGTAAATGGGAGGGGCTCAAGCGGTCCGTGGGTGTTCTTTCGGGTTCGGAACCTCCGGAGGCGATCGAGATCGAGGAGAACGGGTTCTTTTTCGGTGTGGATATCAAAGGTGGTCAGAAGACGGGTTTTTTTCTCGATCAGCGCGAAAGCCGGGAGGTGGTTCGGGGTATCAGCATGGGGAAGCGGGTTCTAAACTGCTTTGCCTATACGGGGGGATTTTCCGTCTATGCGGCCAAGGGGGGGGCGAAAGAAGTCGTCTCCGTGGAATCGTCCGAAT
>CAZGCC010000248.1:0-1300 GCA_964524195.1 uncultured bacterium
TCATTCCCCCGCTCATCATGATCCTCATCAACATGACCACGCAGATCATCGAATTCTCCCAGTGGTTTTACACCTATGTTCGCGAAGGAAGGCTGGAACAGATGATCGAACAGGTCAGGGGACTTCCCTGGTTCCAGAAAGTCCAAACCCAGCTTCTTGCCTCGGAGGCCTTAAAAAACAGCCTTTCCTCTTGGGCCCTTGGTACGGCCAAGACCGTGGGAAATGCCGCGGCCGCTCAAGCGGGAGCCTTTACCAAGAATATCTTTTTTATCATCCTGAATGTTTTCTTCATGTCTTTCCTCACCTTTGTGTTCTTTAAACACGGAGAAAAGATCTATAACTTCATCTATGAGATCGCCCCCTTCGAAAAGGAGACCAAGAAAGCGCTCTTCAAACAGATCTATGAGACCTTCGTCGCCGTGATCCGGGGCCAGCTCCTGACAAGCGTCACGCAGGCGACCGTGGCCGGGATCTTGTTCACAGCGTTGGGGATCCCTCTTCCGCTTTTCTTCACCTTCCTGATCTTCCTGACTTCGCTTATCCCGGTTCTGGGCGCGGCAAGCGTCTGGTTCCCGATCGCGCTCTATCTCCTGTTCATGCAATTCTATGTGAAAGCGATCATCCTCTTCGTTCTTGGATTTTTCGGGATCAGCATGCTGGACAACATCATGAAACCCGCGATCATCGGAGAAAAAACAAAACTTCCCTACTTCCTGCTCTTCTTCGGGATCATGGGCGGGATGAAATTCTACGGCCTGATGGGGATCTTCCTGGCGCCTGTGGTCCTCTCGCTTTTCTTCGTTCTGATCAAGATCTACCGCGAGAAATATCTTTAATCCGGAAAGAAAAAGGGAACAGGCGTTCAGTCAAAACCTGTTCCCTTTCTTCGGGAGACGCGCTCGCGGCGATCGCTGTCTCCGGGCTGATCCACCCCGCTCTCCATAGTTCCAGGATCGACTGGTCCATGGTTTGCATGCCTTCATCATGGGCATTGCGGATGGCCTGAGGAAGCTTTTCGATCTTCTTGTCGAGGATCAGCTGCTTGATCGTATAATTCCCCAAAAGGATCTCCGCCGCCGGCATCAAGGTCCTTCCGTCTTTTCCTTCGAGAAGTTTTTGGACCATGATGCAGGACATGTTCGCCGCAAAATGACGCAAGACCGGATCCCGCTGCGAAGCCTCAAAAAATCCCAGCACGCGGTCAAAGACCTGGCCCGCCGACTGTGCGTGCACGGTCGAGATCACAAGCCTTCCGACCTCTGCCGCGGAAAGCGCGAAATTAAAGGACTCCGCGTCCCGC
>CAZGCC010000248.1:1454-1755 GCA_964524195.1 uncultured bacterium
GGACCGGCGGCAGCCGGAGCTCCTCAAAACTCGGGATGCCCTTCCAGAGCAGCCGGAAAACCAGCGAAAGCTCTCCTTGTTGAAAAAAAGCATTTCCCCGGAAACGGCAATCCTGCTCATGGAAGGAGAAGCCAAAATCCACGCTCCGGTTCTTTTGAAGTATTTCCCGTTGGCGGGGGTCGAGCAGCTCCTCGGCAATTCCCGAGATCTCTGCTTCAGAAAAAGCTTTCAAAGGCAGCGCGACCACTTGACCGCCGAGACGCATCCGGGGAGACGCCCCGGCCTTGAGGAAAACATCCTG
>CAZGCC010000249.1:0-1733 GCA_964524195.1 uncultured bacterium
TACTCCTGGACGGAGTCAACCGGACGGACGGTTGTTTTCTCCTTTGAGAACAACACGCTTCTTTTTGGCGAACTTCTAACCCGCATTCTCTCCTAAAAAGGGGAAGACACCATTTAAGGGAAAAGGGGCCTGACCCCTTTTTGAGTTGAAAACCGCTTTAAGGATAGGAAGTGTTTGGGTATACTAGCCCCTCGAAGTAAGCCTTTTATTCAGGAGCAGCCTTTGACCCAGACCGATCCGCCAAGCCTTGATGCCCAGGTAAAGCTCACGCCCATGATGGAGCAGTACCGCTCTATCAAAAAGACCCTTCCCAAGGACACGATCCTGTTCTTCCGTCTTGGGGATTTTTATGAAATGTTCTTTGAGGATGCGGTCAGGTCTTCCGACATTCTGAATATCACCCTCACGGGGCGCGAAGGCGGGGAAGCGGGCCGTGTTCCGATGTGCGGATTCCCGCATCACGCCTTCCAGGGCTATGTCCGGACTCTTCTTGACAGCAATCTCAAGGTGGCTATCTGTGAACAGATCGGCGATCCGGCGCTGGCCAAGGGTCTCGTGGAGCGCAAGGTGACGCGCATCATTACCCCGGCGACTTATCTCGATGATGAGACCCCTGAAAAAAATCTTCAATACATGGCCGCGATCCTTGAGGGTAAGGAGTCTTCGGTCCTGGCCTATCTGGAACTGAGTACCGGAGAGTTCTATGTGCGCGAGATCACGCGGGACCGGCTGCTTGATGAATTGACACTTCTTTGGCCGCGCGAAGTGGTGATCCCGAAGACGCTTGCCGCCCGGGAAGATCTTGCGAATTTTATCAAAGAAAATCTCAAGGCCACGCTCACGGTCTATGAAGACTGGATCTTCGAGCCCGAAGATTCCATGCGGCTTCTTCTTGAGATCTTCAAGCTGGGTTCTGCGCAGGGCATTCCTTTTCATGACCATCCGCTCGCGGTGGGGGCTTGCGGCGCCATTTTGTATTATCTCAAGGACCATTTTCACAGCGCTCTTGAGCATGTCCAAAAGCCCCGGCTTTTTAACGCGGCTCAGTTCATGGCACTTGACCGTCAAGCCCAGCGAAGTCTGGAGCTTGTGGCATCCCAGGGTGGGCACAAGGATTACGGCACGCTTCTTTCGGTCGTGGACCGGACACTAACGGCGATGGGAGCGCGGCATCTTTACCATTGGCTGACGCATCCTCTGCTGGATATCCCCGAGATCCACCGGCGCCAGGAATCAGTGACCGAACTTATCAGGGAGCTCCATCATACGGAGAATATGGGCAGGCTTCTCAAAGGTGTGAAGGATATGGAACGGACTTTGAGTCGCCTCAATTACGGCGTGGCCAACGCCCGCGATCTTGTTAATCTTAAAGCTTTCTTGGATCGCGTTCCGGAAATCCGCAATATTCTGGGGGCTTTTGATGCCGACCTGATTCGCGATCTGCAGAAACAGGTTCAGCCTTTTCCACGACTCAGCGAGCTTATTGCCCGTTCGATCGTTGAAGAGCCGCCGCTTGTCGTCAAGGACGGCGGGCTGATCCGCGACGGATATTCGGAGGAACTGGATGATCTCCGGAATATCTCCCATAAAGGAAAACAGTGGATCCTGGAATTCCAGCAGCGCGAGATCGAGCGCACGGGGATCAAGTCGCTTAAGGTGAAATATTCGGGAGTTTTTGGTTACACGCTGGAGGTGAGCCGCTCGTATCTTAGCCAGGTTCCCGAGAATTACAT
>CAZGCC010000250.1:0-1723 GCA_964524195.1 uncultured bacterium
GCGCGCTTCTTTTCCATTTGTCATCCCCGCGAAGGCGGGGATCCAGTAAACAGATTCCCGATTAAGGCATTCGGGAATGACATCGGAAAAAGTCGTAAGCCATCCGAAAAAACCGAGATCTTCTGGGCTTCTCTCTGTGCGTTCGCTGTCGGATATGGTCTGATGACCCGCTATCTCACCATGGCCGCCGTAGTCGGTCCTTTTTTGTTGTACCACTATCTCCCGATCTTTTTTGGTTGGAAGGGGATTGGCTCATTTTCTGAAGGAAAAGCTGCGTGTCCCCGTAAACTCGCTTGGCTTCGTTTTCTGCCCTTTTCCTTCAAACGCCCGCGGCTCCGCAAAAGCGACTGGGTCGCGCTGGGAATTATCTTGGCTTTCACGATCCTGATCCTCTGGCAGAGCTACCTTGTGGTCGGAAAGCTCTTTAAGGCGCCCAACAAATATGACAAATCATGGGAACGACTCGGGTTCCGGAAAGATTACACCGTCGTCGATGCGTTCTTTTATCTGATCGCCCGCGTTTTCTATCTGATGGATTGGTTCGCTCCGGCGATCGTGGGGGCGTACCTCGCTTTGCTTTTTAACCTCCGCCATCTCCGAGGTGGTTCCACCTCGGAGGTTGTCGTGGGTTCTAACCTCGGAGGTTCAAAAAGCTCTTTAACCTCCGAGGTTGAGCCTGTTCGTCCAGAAAACGGCAATCTTCGGGTCCTTTTCCTCCTCACCCCCGTCTTTATCGCCTTCGCGTACTTTTTCTATTATTCCTGGGGCGGAAACCAGTGGGGTCCGCGATATCTTTGGGAGGGAATGCCTTTTCTTTGCATCGCGGTAGTCGCATGGCTTGTCAAGGGATGGAAAAATGGTTCTCTGAAGATCAAAAAGTTTCTTTTTGCGTTCATTATCGTTTCGATTGCAACTTCTGGCGTTCTCTTTCTAAAGCATGCGGAATTTACTGAAGAGGCCAGCCGCCAGCGCCGCGCTCTTTATGATCTGGCGGAACAGACCATCAAAGGTTCCGGGATCGTCTTCATCCACGGTTTCATCGGTAGTCGGTTGGTGCTCGCGGAAGAGGACTCCACCCGGAACAGTCCCTTCCTCGATGGCCGGATCCTCTATGTCCATGACCTTGGCGAGCGGAACAAAGAACTCATGGCTGCCTATCCCGGTCGAACGGCTTATCGAGGAACTTATAGTCGAAGCCTCCAGCAGCCTGCCATTGAAAAGTACCGCTCGGTGGCTCCCTAAGGCTCAAAAACACGCGATGCAGAATGTGTCTTTCATGCTAAAATGCGGCCTCTTGTTATTCAGATTTTCTAATTCTCCAGATTGGAACCCTTGTCAGTGACTAAAAAATTTAAAATTGTTTTGTTGCGGCCCCCAATCGTCCAACTGAGCGCTAATTTGAGTTCCTACGGTGCGATTCTCCCAATAGGATTGAGTTATATCGCGGCTGTGTTGCGTCAGGCGGGCCATGAGATCCTTGCCATTGATGCGCCCGGAGAAGCTCCGGATTCCATCATCACCAAGCCCAGTCCTGTCGGCATCCTATCTTTTCAAGGCTTGATGCCGGAAGAACTTATCGCCCGGATCCCAGAATCCACAGAGGTCCTTGGGATCACCCATATGTTCCTGCATGAGTGGCCGATCGTCAGAGAGATCGTGGCTTTGGCGAAGAAACATTTCCCGAAGATCGTGGTGATACTTGGCGGAGAGAATGCGACCGCTT
>CAZGCC010000251.1:0-1722 GCA_964524195.1 uncultured bacterium
CCGCTGATCATTCTTGGGGTCATCCTGGGGGTCGCGCTCATTCTGGCTATAATTGTGGTGAGCGGAATGGCGATGCTTCCGGCGGTGATCTTTTTCCGGGTCTTCGCGCTGACTTATCTGACGAGGTTGCATCCGGACTGCGACCTTCTTGGGTTTTCAGGGAACCGCTCCTGAAATTCCCGATAGCGGTCTTCTGTTGCCGAGAGCGTTCCTGCTCCAGGATTTTAAATCATATGCTAGACTTTTGTTAGCGGGGTCAATGTTATGGCCAAGAAAAAACGAGTAAAAAAACCAGGGTCTGCCGGCAAAAAAAGGGGAAGTCCTCTGAAAGAGGTTCTGTCTCTTTACGCAAGGATCTCAGAGCTCAAAAAAGAGATGGCTAAAGCGATGGGGACCGGAACACGCGCGGAAGAGCGTCTGACAGATCTCGAGATTCATGTCAATTTGTTGGCCCGGCTCCTCACCACGCTTTGTATAGAGAAACTTGGGATGCGCGTGGGGGCTCTCCGCAGTATGGTTCGAAGGATCGAGAAAGAGGCTCTGCGCGACTCCCAGATCATGGAGCTGGAGTTCCTCTACAAGCTTCCGCACGGGAGTTCCAAGAAAACATCTCCAATTTCGAGCAAGACCAAGGATGACCCCTGGGAGCAAATCTCCTAACCCGCTTTCGTGAAACGGGTTATAAGCGTCCGATAAACTTGCCGTTTACAATCTTCTTTATTTTGTTTAGAATTCCCCCTCACTTTACACAGACTCTACCAGCTCATATTTAGATTTCCAGGGAGGCGTTGTGGCAAAAGCAAAGAAGGGCACCAGGGTTAAAAAAGTTGCCCAAGGGCCGAAGCATCTTGTGATCGTGGAGTCCCCGGCCAAGGCCAAGACCATCAATAAATTTTTAGGGAAGGATTTCCAGGTTGTGGCGTCCATGGGGCATGTCCGGGACTTGCCCAAGAGCCGGATGGGGGTGGATATCGAGCACGATTTCACTCCGGAATACATTATCATCCGCCGGGCTTCCAAGACTGTGAAGCAGCTCAAGAAGGACGCTGAGGACAAGGAGACCGTCTATGTCGCGCCCGATCCTGACCGGGAAGGAGAGGCCATCAGCTGGCATCTCGCGCATATTTTTTCAGAGCGGGATGCGAAGCAGAAGATCCTTCGCGTGGAATTCAACGAGATCACAAAAGAAGCCGTGCTCAAGGCTTTTGATCACCCCCGCGCGATCGATATGAATCTCGTCAATGCCCAGCAAGCGCGGCGTATCCTGGATCGTGTGGTCGGATATCAATTAAGCCCGCTTCTCTGGAAAAATGTCGGGCGGGGTTTAAGCGCTGGCCGGGTGCAGTCCGTAGCGCTTCGGTTCGTGGTGGACCGCGAACGCGAGATCCGGAAATTCGTGCCGCAGGAATACTGGACGCTTGACGCGAAACTCTCCGCGACGGAAAGCTCCGAACAGCAAAAGATCTTTCTTTCCCGCTTGACCCAGATCGATAAAGAGAAACCCGAGCTCAAAGCCCAGGCCGAAATAGACCGGATCAAGCAGGAACTTCAACAGTTACCCTTCCAGGTCTCCAATATCGAAAAGACCGAAAAGCGAAGAAAGCCCCAGGCGCCCTACACTACCAGCAAACTTCAGCAGGAAGCTTATAGCCGGCTCGGATTCTCAGCCGCGAACACGATGCGCATTGCCCAGAGGCTTTATGAAGGCGTGGAGCTTGGCAG
>CAZGCC010000252.1:0-1710 GCA_964524195.1 uncultured bacterium
GTTCGAATTCCAGATCATCAACTTTCCCGCATTCGCGCAGGATGGATTCGGCGTTGATCCTGGCCTGCTCTTCAAGCTCTCCCCGTTCGTACCCGCCTCCTTCAAAGGCATACTCCAGCTTGATTTCCGGGATCCTCGCGATCGCCTCGGCAAACCGTTTGCGGAAACGCTCCCGCTGTCCCGGCCAGTTGGCCTTGTCCGCAACAAGAACAAGACAGTAAGGGATTACGAGAGACAGGTTCCTGATTCTGATGTGGGGATCAGTCAATGCTTCGACCGCGAATTCTGCGAGATGCTTCGGGCTGAAGGATTCCTCCTCCGGATAAACCAGCGCGTTGATAAACTCTATCCCTGGACAACCCATCCCGCTCCCCCCTGCGCTACGGCGGTCCCTCGTTTGGGCATTGATTAAGAAAAGGCAGATCTCTTCCTTCACACATTTAAGGACATACTAATAACTTCAGCGACCAATCTTTCCTTGGGCACCCTTGGGAGGAAGATAATTACCTCCGTTTACAACCTTCCGTCCAGTCTTCCGCTCCAAAGCGAGTCTGGCGTGTTTTGCGATCCTCCCGCCTTTTCGGCCGGCATCCGCGTTCTCGGGCATCCCTTGCGCCTGTACGGTCTCGGCGATCTGCCTGGTAGACAGCTCCGCCAATGCGGTAAAGATCAGCTCCGCTTCGGACATGTGATCGCGAAGATTCTGGGTTTTAAGACCTTTGAGACCTTTGTGATCCTTAACCGTCAATCCAGCCCATTCCTGATGAATGATATTGGTCAGAATGGCATATTCATCGCTTCTCTTAACACCGTGATCCTGCCAATAATCCGTCAACTTGTTCCTGGTTTCCTGCCCCATCATTCGCTGCTGGATCCACTTCTCACTGCGGCCATGCGTCTTCCAGTTCTCACGAGCCCGGTCCAACGCACGCGAGGGATCGGCCATTTCCTGCATCCGCTCATACCCCACTTTGGCCAGCCAAAGCTTGATCGGCTCAGCGTTGGGGCTTGGAACGGATTGAACCAGCCGAAGCAGGGTTTCGGCCGTCGCAACGTCTGTAAGGTATTTTTTCCCATCCGCCGCTTCAAGCTTCAGTCGGTGACATTTTGTCACCGACTCACTGCCCTCGGCCTTTAGCCGCTCCTTGAGCTTATTCCAATATTTCCGGGCCGTCTGATAGTCGGGCTGGTCGATCAGCGCCCGGATAATATCGACCACCGAGAAATACCAGATCTCGGCTGCCTCATCGTAAAGACGACGGATTTTGTACTTTTCAAAAACAGCAAGGTCTGCATTGGGGCTTGTCATAGCTTTTCCTCTTTTCAGGTGCAAGCTGCCTACGTTCCACTCGAGATAATTATAGATTCAAACATCTTCCATGCCAGAAGTTTTCTATCCGAATGTCGCAAAAGCTTGACTTATTTCATCGAATCTCGCAATTCACACAAATTGCGACGAGCTATATTGGGGAAGGTGACCTTCCCCAGTTTAGTGGACGGTTTGTTAAAATAGAACCGCCTATTTCTTGACCAACTTCTCGGCTTCGAGCCAGATCTCCTGATCTTGGCCCTGGACGCGACCTTTTTTCTCCCAAAGTTCTTTGGCCTTTTCCTTGATCTTCTCGGTCAGTTCCGCTTCGGACAGCTTGCCTTTTTTAAGACCTGAAACCTTTGCCATGTTTTGCCTCTCCTATGTTAGATGTTGACGAA
>CAZGCC010000253.1:0-1694 GCA_964524195.1 uncultured bacterium
AAAGAAAGGTGACAGTCACCTAAAAGGGGACAGGCAGTGGGAAATTGTCTGTCCCCTTTTTTACAGGTTTTCGCGGATCTTTTGGGCGATCCGGGCGAGTTCTTCCTGAGTTGTGTTTTTTGCTCGCGAAAAGTTGAGTTCCGTCAGACTTTCGATGATGGGAATAAGGTGGACATGAGCGTGCGGCACTTCGAGTCCCGCCACCATGACCCCGATTCGTTTGCAGGGGATCGCTTTCTCGATCGCTTTGGCGACTTTTTTGGCGAAGACGATTAGGCCCTCCAGAGTCTTGTCTTCGACATCAAAAATATAATCCACTTCCTTCTTGGGGATGACAAGCGTGTGGCCGGGGTTGACGGGTCGAATGTCGAGAAAGGCAAGGTAGCGTTCATTTTCAAGGATCTTGTGGGCCGGGATCTCACCTTTAATAATACGAGTAAACAGGGATGCCATCAAAGAGCTCCTTTCTGTGGGTAAAGACAATTTTGCGCCAAGAGCACGATCCCCATGGTGCGCGGAACGATGTTATTCTAATCTTGCAGGAGAAAGAGCGGTATAGTTTTTTGAAATAAACACGATACAATATGCCGTAACGAAATTATCAATAACGGGGAGGTTCAAATGGCAGACGAGAACAAGAATACGGTGTTGGGCGTTACGGAAAATCTCGAAGCGCTTTTTTGCTATGCATTAGGCTGGGTGACAGGGCTTGTTTTCCTGCTTCTCGAACAGAAGAACGCGTTCGTGCGGTTTCATGCCATGCAGTCGCTTGTGACTTTCCTCGGGCTTTTCATTGTTTCGACGGTGATCGGGTTTATCCCGGTCCTGGGACTTTTGGTCGGCTTGATCCTCTGGCCGCTGGGAATCGTGCTCTGGATCGTCCTGATGGTGAAAGCTTATAAGGGCGAGAAATACAAATTGCCCGTGGTCGGCGATTTCGTCGAACAGCAACTCGGAAAATAAAACTCAAAGGCCGTCTGGGGGTATCTCCGGGCGGCCTTTTTCTGTCCTATGGAACAATTCCAATGCCGGCGATGTGGCGCCTGCTGCCGCCAACCCGGTTTTGTCTATCTTGCCGAGGGAGATGCCGAACGGCTTTCCGCGCATCTGTGTCTGGATGTCTATCCATTCACCGAAACGCATTGCCTGCTTCTCGAGCGGCGGCATCTCGCGCTTAAAAAGAACCCGGATGAGAGCTGCATTTTTCTGGGGGATCAGGGATGCCAGGTCTATGATGCGCGGCCCCGGCAATGCCGCGACTTTCCTTTGAACTGGAAAACGGAACGAAGCCTGGACTATTGCAAGGGGTTGAAAAAAACTTAGACGGCCAAATTCTCAGCCGCGGCGAGGAGAGGATCTTCAGGTTTCGGCGGCGGGGGAAGCGTGAAGATGAATTTGGATCCTTTGCCAAGCTCGCTTTCAACCCAGATCTTCCCGCCATGCATTTCCACGAATTGTTGGCTGATCGCAAGCCCCAATCCCGTTCCCTTGAATTCTTTGGCGGTCGCGCGGCCCGTTTGTTCGTAGGGGTGAAAGATCGCGGACTGATTCTCGAGGGGGATCCCCGGCCCTGAATCCTCGACCGTGACCTTTGCGCCGCCGTCCGGCTCTTTTTCAAGCGCGATATGGATAAAGCCCTGTTGGGTGAATTTCAGGGAGTTCGAGAGAAGGTTGTAGAGGATCTGGCGGATCTT
>CAZGCC010000254.1:0-1684 GCA_964524195.1 uncultured bacterium
CATTTTCGCGCTGGTCCTATGGCGTTTGAAAACAGTAAAACATGTTTGGTTGTGGGCCGGGCTGTCCTTTCTTGCCGTGGATCTCTATGCGTTTTCTTTTTATGATATAAAAACCGATTTCGATTCCTATGCCCATGTCGAGCAGAAGTCGCCGCTCGTTACGCTTCTGGAGAAAGAGCTAGAAGAAGACGGGAGAGCCAGGGTCTATGGATTTCGGCAAGCGGACGAGAAGCTTCCTGTCTTGCCCAGCACCAATATGTTGTACGGCTTCGAGGATATTGGCGTCTATTCGCCGCTTGTTCTTTCCAGATATTTTGAAACGATTGGCAGTCTTGGGAATGTGAATGATTCTAATTTAAGTAAAAGTCCTTCGGCCCAATCGGTTCTGGACCGGCTGAATCTATTGGCTTTTCTCGATGCGGGGTATGTTTTATCGACGCAAAAGCTCGCTCATCCCAACCTGGTTTTTCTGGGCGCCGATTTCAAGAGGTCCTGTTTTCTTTATCGCAATGCTGAACAACATGCCCGGGCATACTTTGTTAGCGAATATCGCGTTTTTGAAGATTGGGAGGCACTCAAGAATGTATTTCTGGAGCCGGGATTCGATCCCCGAAAAACACTCCTGCTTGAACAAAGTGAGTTTGAACAAGTGACGATGCCTTCAGGAGGCTTGCTCCCAGGGCAGAGCGTTGCCCTGGATTGCATCCAGTGTGATGAAGCGGAAGAGCGTTGGAATATCGAAACTGATCAGGCTGGTTTTTTTGTAGTATCGAATATTATGTTCCCGGGATGGCATGCCAATCTCGATGGACATGAGATCCCAATTCTTTACGCGAATGGCCTTTTTAGGGCAGTTTGGATTGAGGCGCCAGGCCGCTACGAGATTACTTTTCGCTTCCGGCCGTTCACAGGAGCCATTTTTCACAAAGATCGTTCTCTTGGTTCCAGATCACAAGGTATTGCATTTGATTGACACATATAATTTTCGGAGATAGGGTGAAAGCATCAAGGGGGCTTAGAACTTTATGAGGGTGACCGTTCCAAAATATTTTTGGCTTATATTTTTATGCATTGCGCTAGTGCTTGCTGTTCAGCTGGGCCAGATCGATCGGCCGTATTTTGGACATTTTTCAAGCTACCAGAACATCGTCATGGCCTCTATAGCCCGCAATATGCTTCATGAGAATTTTACGGACCTTCTACGCCCCAAGATGGACCTTTTGATAAGCGGTCAAAAAGCGCTCAGCCTAATTTACTATCCGTTGCCGTCACTTGTCGCGGCCGCAGCCATAAAGCTCTTTGGCGGGACCTTTGAGTTTTGGGGGAGGGCTCAGGCGGTTTTCTTTAATCTGATAAATATTTTTCTGGTGGGATTGCTAGGCACTCGTCTCTTCAATCGTCGGATCGGATTGATCGCGCTGGTTCTCTTTGCGCTTTCTCCTATGGCGCTTATCTATGGCCAATCCTTCATGCTGGAGTCCTTAGCGCTTTGTTTCCTTCTCTTGTCGTTCCTATGCATTTCATTCTTGAAACCGGAAAAACCCCAAAAATGGTTGACGCTTGCTTCGGCGCTCTGTTTTTCTGTGGCAGCCGCGGAACGGTTCCATTTCATGTTCCTTTATCCGGCGCTGGCACTCTATTTACTTTTTTCTCGGCAAGGGAAAAAACTTGCCCCTTTGGTCGG
>CAZGCC010000255.1:0-1672 GCA_964524195.1 uncultured bacterium
AAAAATCAATCCTTTCGTTTCTGATCCTTATGGGGGCGCTCCTTGTCTTTGGAGGAGATCTTCAGGCTGCCAATGAAGAAGGGTCCGCTAATTATGGCGCTTCCGCGGCGGTCATTGAAGCCAAGATCCGTGAGCAGGCCGAAGAAGGGCTTGAAGCGACCAAGCCTTTGCAAAAAGTTGAACTGGAAGAAGAACCGGCCCCCGAAACCCCCGCGACAGGTCCTTCCTTTTTTGTCAAAAAGATCCGTCTTGAAGGCGATGTGATGCTCGAATCCCAGGAATACGAGCCTCTGCTTCAGAAGTTCGAGAACCGGGAGATCCGTTTTGATGAATTACAGCGCCTGATCAATGCGCTTGAACAGTTATTCCGCGCCAAAGGTTATATTGCGGTGGTCCTGCTCCCTCCTCAAAAGATGGAAAATCAGGAGGTTCTTCTCAAGGCGGTGACTTCGCGCATGGGACAGCTGACCGTCGAAAAGAACCGCTACTACGCGGGTTGGCGGACACGGTCCTACTGGAAGACGCGTCCTGGAGAAGTCCTTCGCTACGATAAGATCCGGTCCAATGTTATGGATATGAATGAGAACCCGGACCGGATCGTGAAACCGATCCTCAAGGCTGGAGCCGAGCAGGGAACGACGGATGTGGTGCTGAATGTAGAGGACCATTTTCCGATTCATGCCGGTTATTCCTTCGATAATCAGGGTGTCAAGCTGACCGGGAAGGATCGCCAGGGGTTCACGATTCGCAATAACAACATGCTCGGGTTGGATGACATATTCCTCATCGGGACGACCTTCGGGAAGGATTTTGGTGCGCTTTACCTTTATCATGTCATTCCGGTTTCGGATGTCGGAACAAAGTTCATCTGGTCGATCAGCCATGCGCAGGTCAATCCCAAAAAGGAGTTTGCGATCTATGGGATCAACGGAACTTCCGAGACCTACAGTCTGGCCCTGCAGCAGCGCGTGATCCGCACCGACAAGTATTCCGGCAATGTCACGCTCGGGTTTGATTTCAAAGAAAAACACACCAGCACTCAGAGTGTGACAACAGCTTGGGACAAGGAGCGGGTGATATCGCTCCGTGGGGATTTCCAGGCGCGCGATAAATGGGGTGGGTGGTCGCTAGGTCAGGGTGTTTACTTCGGGCTTCCGACCTTTGGGGATGGTTGGCCGCTTGCAAGTGGTGGCGGGGTGCAGTCTTTTTTTAAATACACTTATTCGGTAACAAGGCTCACGCAACTTCCATGGCGTACCCGCGCGGTCTGGGATATTCAGGGCCAGCTTTCTCCCGACACGCTCTTGCCGCAGGAACAAATGTTCTTGGGCGGTGCCAACTCCGTTCGAGGTTATCCGGAAAGCGATTATGGCGCGGACCAGGCGATCCAGTCCCGATTGGACTATCTCTTGCCGCCTTATGGAATGCCCGAGAAATGGAAATTGCCGTTCGATAATATCCCTCTCAAAGACCAGCTGAATGTAATCGCTTTTTTTGATACCGCTTATGGCCGCGCGCATGATCCGGGAGATACCGAAGAGCGAAAGGATTTTCTTATGGGCATGGGCGGCGGTTTTGAACTTCGGTTTCGCAAGAATATTTCTGCCCGCATGCAGTGGGGGGTTCCGCTTGGCAATAAACCGATCACTGAGGCGGGGGATTCCCAGCTTCA
>CAZGCC010000256.1:0-1657 GCA_964524195.1 uncultured bacterium
CCCCCATCTGTTCCCTTCAACTCAACCGTCGCGCTCATTTGGATGTTCCCTTCCACATTTTGAAGGGTGTAGGCTCCGAACTGGGCCCCCTCAGAACCAAAAAACTCAAAGTTCAACGGTCCGTCCATCTGCGTAAGGAACTGGGGGGAAATCCCCTCCAACGGAACCCCCAAGAGAACTTTTTCCAGGATCTGGGTCAACTGAACGCGACCGCCTTCGGTGTCAAGGGGGAAGGGCTCGGCGGCTTCACGAAGACTGTCAATCCCGGTCATGATCCCGCTGACAAAATCCTGGCCTTGGGTCGAATTCTTCGGATCCTGCTCAACCCGGAAATTCTGGCCGAAACGGGCAAATCCTCCGGCAGTTGACAACAGCTCCGCATTCGAGACCGTGACCTGCAGGAAAGTCTTTCCTCCTTCCTGAATAATATTGAGCAGGTAATTACCGAGGAACTGTTTTTCCACGGAGAAGAACATGATATCAACGCCGCCGCGCGCTACTTCCTCCGAGATGGACGCCTGGGCGCCTTCAGCCCCCGTTTCCTGACCGCCCAGAGCTACCTGGATCCGGCTAAAAACGACATTGGAATACGCCGCACGATCTTCTTTTTTTGTGAAATCGAATTTTTCGGCATCTTTTTTCAGAGTGTCGATCGACTCAAGCGCCGCGCCGAGATTCGCCGCATTTTTAACCTGGATATTGTTCAAAGTAATAAACCCGTTCGCCCCGGCAGCCTGAACATGGTTAAAAACCCCACCCTCATCGGTCAATGTAAAAACGCCAAAAAGCGTGCCGTTCGAATTGAAGAACTGGAAACTCATCTTCATCAATCCCAGTTTCTCCTGCTTCCCCCAAACCTCGGAAAGGAATCCTTTTATGCCCGCCCCGCCTTCGACATCGGCACGAAGATCATATCTGGCGGCGATCTTCTCGACTTCAAAAACACCCTTGATCGCTCTTTCGGCATCCGGCGCTTCCCCGCCAAAAACAGTCTTGCTTCCATTCAGACCCTTCAGCTCAAAATTCGCCAGAACCACCATCGTAGTGCCCGCAAAGATCGTCACATCACCGAATTTCTCTCCATTCCTGTAGAAAGTAATAGTAAGTTGCTTGGCGTAAAGACCCTCCGCGCCCTTCCCCAGCATTTCCTGCAACTTGCCAAGGAATTCTATGATCTGCCCCTCATTCTTTTCGACGAAATTGAGATCGTACTTGGAAGCAAGCTCGGAAATGACCCTGATATCGTGAAGCGCTTCCTTCGTGTTCCCCACGACGCCCTTGACATCGATCTGCGCGCCGTCTTTTCCGTAAGCGGAAAAGTCATAGGCGACCTCATTGGCGGAAATGGTCAGTTTGTAGTTGATATCCCGCTCTCCGACCTTCATCGAACCCTGGATCGTGAAGTTGCCTCTAAAACCAGACTCCGCGAATGCTGCCTGAAGAGCGTCCCCCAAAGCAATCACATCCACATCCACGCTCATATCGAGATACCTTCCACCAATCTCGAAGCTGTCCAGAACGGAATCCATGATATCCAGGCCGTTCATCACCTGAGCCACATCCCGACCCGACACGCCAAGCCGTCCGCCTCCATAACTGAAGGAAAAATCTATTCCTTCGCTTGTGATATCAAGCTCCGCCTGCGCATAGGACCTGT
>CAZGCC010000257.1:0-1650 GCA_964524195.1 uncultured bacterium
GGCTTTCCCCGCGGGAAATCGCTCACCGAGAGTCTGAAGATCCTTTGCAAACGCTTTAGGGCGGCAATCCACAAGATCCGCCAGAGAGAGATACATCGGATCAAGCGCCATGCTGCTTTGCGCGTCGTAGGGACGGAAATCAAACCCAACATCATTGAGCGGCAAGAGCTGGATAATGGAAAGACCTGTCTTTTTACACCAGTCTATAAGGAGCTTCAGATCCGGGATCTCCCCGATCCCGATGCTCTTTTTGGAATAGATCGAGAAAAGAGGCGTTGTCACGCCGGCACGCCTACGGGCGCCGATTTTCTTCCATATCTTCCCACATTTCGCTTTCATAAATGACGCGTAATCTTTAGACATAGAGCCTTTCAGGGTTTCCCAAAACGGTCGAAAAGATTGCGAATATCGCCTTCCGCGGAACGGGTGATCTGCCCGCAAATAAAGATCAATACCGAAAACTGCCAGCAATCCTCCGGCCCGATCACAAGACCCGTCGAAACATTTTCCTCCCGTTGAAGCGCCTGGAGAAAGAATTCCGAGGCCTTTGAAAGCTTCTCTTCCCGGACATCCAGCGACGCTATTTTATTCTCATATTTCATTGAGGGAAAGTGGATTCCCCTCACCAGGAGAAAAGTCGTAAGGTAATCCTCGACGCCTGAAAATTTCTTATCGAACTCAAAACCCTCGAATTGAGGCAGATGCGGCGGCAGGATGATAGAGGGCTTTTCCACCGCAACCTCGCCCTTGCGCACGACCGTGTCGCCGTGATTCACTGCGGATTCCGCCAGAAAAACATACGGGATCTGGGTGGCGTCAAAGGTTTGAAGCGGCTGGACCCGGGGCCGGACGATCTCGGTGTGCTTTAACGCTTTTTCCCAGGAATCGTGGATGTCCATTTAAAATCCTTTTCTTGGGCCAAAGACCGGAGCCTCGAGACAAAAGACAAAAACTCGCGACTTGATCTGTGGTCTCTAGTCTCGGGTCTCTTGTCCTGATTGCGAAAGCGATCAGTAAGAAATACCGTCAGGGAGCTCGTTCTTGTCACTTGCCTGATAAGGGAAATGAGCTTTAAGCTTCTCTCCGATACGAAGCGCGGCTTCCGAAATGCCTTCAGCGAACTTGTTTTTCTTGAAATTCTCCTGCATGATCCCGGCCACATCGTTCCAGAAGCCCTCAGGGACTTTTTCGTTGATCCCGATATCCCCCAGCACCGCGAATTTCTTGTTATGGGTCGCCAAAAAAATCAAAACACCGTTGCGCTGTTCCGTTTTTGTCATGCCAATCCGCTGGAAGATCTTTTGGGCGTGCCCATAAACGGGCTCCCGCGCCTTGAACTCCAGGTGGACGCGAATCTCGCCGGAAGTGTTCTTTTCCGCTTCCTGGATAGCGTCCAAGATCTGCTTTTTTTCTTTCCTAGAAAAAAAGAATACAGGATAAGTGATGCGCATAGGATCACCAGCCTCCGGAGGCGCCGCCGCCACCGAAACCGCCGCCACCGCCCCTGAAGCCGCCGAAGCCTCCTCCGCTTGCCAAAACCATCACCAACCTCCTGACGCTCCGCCGCCACCGAAACCGCCGCCACCGCCCCTGAAGCCGCCAAATCCACCCCCGCTACGAGACCGTCCTCCCAGGGGCACACGCACACCG
>CAZGCC010000258.1:0-1650 GCA_964524195.1 uncultured bacterium
TGTCTGAGGGGGCCTCCGGGAGCCTTTGGTGATGTATTGACATTAGGCACACATTAAGGTAAGCTTCCTTTATGAAGAAAGTCTATGACTGGGATGACGCGAAAAACCGGAAGTTGATGAAGGAGCGGGGCATATCGTTTGAAGCCGTCGTTTCGCTCATCGAGGGTGAAAATGTGATCGCGATCGTGACGGGAAAAGGCAGGTACTCGCACCAGAAACAGTTTATCGTGGAGATGAACCGGTATGTCTATGTCGTGCCTTTTGTCGAGGATGATGAAAAGATCTTTCTTAAGACGATCATTCCAAGCCGTAAATTGACTAAGAAATTCCTGCCGGGAGGTGACTAAGATGAAGAAGTATCAATTGGACAAAGAAGAAAGTAAAATCCTGGATGCCATTGAAGAAGGCAACTGGGAGTTGGTGAAGCCCAAGATGGCGGAGCTGAGCCGTTACGCGGAGATCGCAAGGAATACGTTCCGGAAAGACCAAAGAATGAACATCCGGATCTCAAAAGCGGATATGGATCGTATCAAGACAAGGGCTGCGGAAGAGGGGCTTCCTTATCAGACGCTGGTTGCCAGCATTATCCATAAGTTCGCGTCCGGGAACCTCAGGGCTGCCTGATCGTCTGAATGTCGCATTAGATTACCAATGCGACATTCAAGATAGAAATCCGGGTATATTGCGACATTCGGAACAAAAACTTCTGGATAGCCAGATACCCCTCATTTATAATTCTCCTTGGTTAGGTTTCGCGGGTTGCGAACAGACACGCGGAAAAATCGGATAAAGCCCCCAAGTCCTATGGGAGAAATTTTTCTTCCAAGCACGATTAGCCCTCCAAAACCACCAAGCCAAGGAGGGCAAGCTGTGAAAAGGCAACGAATCAAGTATTTCTCACCTGAAGAAAAACGAAAGCTCCTGGATTTCATCCAGAAGCATTATCCCAACAAGCTTGCCAAGCGTTCCGGGTTCATGTACAAGCTCATGTTCTCGACCGGACTGCGTCTTGCCGAGACCATCGGGCTGAACATTGGTGACGTGAAGGATCGGACCGTTCTTGTCGTAGTGGGGAAGGGCAATAAAGAGAGGGAGATCCCTCTCTCCTCGGCCATTCGTGAAGAAATCCGTCTTTTCCTCGAATGGAAGAGAATGAACGATGAAAAACTCGATTCAGAGGCGCCGCTTTTTATTTCAAGAAAGCACCGGCGGATCGGGTCTCGTTGCGTACAGCACGACCTTGATAAATGGGTTCATCGGGCGGGGTTGGAAGGAAGGTACTCTCCGCATGCCTTACGTCATACGGTCGGGTTCGACCTGATGCGTGGCACAAACAACATCCGCAAAGTCCAGGAATTCCTTGGGCATAACAGTATTACAACAACGCAGATCTATACGCACATTACCAAGGACCAGCTCCGCGAATGCGCGGAACTGCTGGTCTGTGACCCGGGATGTGAATATCTTGTATTTATCTGCAATTAACCGATCCAGGGCGGGCGATAATTGGATGCGTCCGGAATGAGGGGCGGTATGATCACTAAAGAGGAAGCGGTTGCGATCGCGGAAAAGCTGCACGGTCCAAAGTTCAAGCTGTATCAGGTAACACACGGGGTTCCCGAAAACTTTTCTATTTACGGGGATTTTCCG
>CAZGCC010000259.1:0-739 GCA_964524195.1 uncultured bacterium
TTCCCTGGCTTCCGACAGTCTTCCCGCTGCAATAAGTTCCCTGGCATTCATGGCCATCACCTCCCGGGCCTTGCTTGTGAACCCTCATCCCCCTGCACCGGGAGCCTGGAAAAACCGCCGGAGTTGGGAAGCTTCGCTCATTGAGTTCGGGATCAGACAATCTGAAACCTCCAGCATCCTCTTTCGCTCGGAGGGAACAAAGGGCAGAAACACCTTGGCCGCGTGACGCATCACCGCACCGGCCCGCGCGAACAGCGAGCCGGCAGTCCCCCAGGAAGATTTCCAACTGTACCAGCAAACGGTGGTGAGCACGGTTTTAACCCCCAGCCGGTGGGCAAGCTCCAGCATCGGCAGAGCCTCTTTCACGGAGCCGAATACATGAAAAATATCAAAATCAGTAAGCTTGTCATTCCAAGGGTCAAACAGTTTTACAGAGACACCTTCTTTTTCAAGATATTCCTTAGTCTTGAGCAGAAGGACTTCGCCTCCGCCCGGCGACTGGAACGCGGTGGGATAAACATAAAAAGCGATCTTCATGCGGGGTTAAACTTTGCCATGAAATTTCAAAGACCGTCTCTTGGCCTGGGTTAAAGGTGCCTGGCTTAGGAATTTGTCGATCACGGTTAAGATCCGATCGCAGGACTTTCCGTCTCCATAGGGATTATGCCGGGTCAGGGATTTCATCTGAGCGTAGGCCCTTTTAGAGGTCAAAAGCTTGCCGGTTTCCATGAGTATCTTG
>CAZGCC010000259.1:834-1320 GCA_964524195.1 uncultured bacterium
AGCACCAGGACCGGCTTTTGAAACGACGGCGCTTCTTCCTGTATCCCCCCGGAATCGGTCAGGATTAGATAGCAGCACTGCAACGCCCAAAACGTTTCCTCGTAGGACAAAGGACGCACCAGATGGACGCGCTCCACATTTCCAAGGATCTTGTGAGCAGGCTCGAAAACATTGGGATTCAGATGCACGGGATAGACGATCTCGACATCACGGAACTTTTGCGCGATCAGATTGATCGCCCGGAAAACACTCTCCAGGCCATCCCCGAAACTTTCCCGCCGGTGCGCCGTTACAAAGATCATCCGTTTTTTAGGGTCCATGCCGCGAAAAACGGGGTAACGGTTCTTAATGTAAGGAGATGCCATTTTGACCGTATCCACGACCGTATTCCCCACCTGAAAGATATCTTTGGCAGGGATCCCCTCATTCAGAAGGTTGCGTGTCGGGGTGGCGGTCGGAGTGAAGTGAAGGTCGGCAATGTGCGAC
>CAZGCC010000259.1:1330-1629 GCA_964524195.1 uncultured bacterium
AAAAGAGAGCGGTTCATCTCTTCCGGAAAAGGCTGGAATTTATTGAAGGTCCTGAGTCCGGCCTCAAGATGGGCCAAGGGTTTTCTGGCATAAAAACAGGCGATGCCCACCATGAGCGCGGTCGCCGTATCCCCTTGAACAAAAACCAGATCGGGATCCCGTCTTCGAATGATCTCGCCAAACCGGGAAATGACCCGCCCGCTCACATACGCCAGCGTTTGATTCGTCCGCATCAGGCAAAGGTCTTCATCGATCTTGATCCGGAATAAGCTGACGACCTGGTCGACCATTTGGCGATG
>CAZGCC010000260.1:0-268 GCA_964524195.1 uncultured bacterium
CTTCCTGTCCTGCTTTCTTGCAAATCCCTCCGGAGCGCTCAATATGCCGCGGCGCGAGGATCAATTTAAGTTCCGAAAATCTCTCACGCAGCTTTTTAAAAACGCTCATGAGAAGCTCTTCTTCGCCCGGATGCGTGCTTCCCGCGATCCATACAAGATCGTTCGGCGCATATCCCCAAGCCTGCCGCAATCCCGCCGCATCGTCTGGACTTTCCCTGGACCACGCAGACTGGTCAAATTTCATATTCCCCATATCGCGAACGGATTC
>CAZGCC010000260.1:492-1619 GCA_964524195.1 uncultured bacterium
CAGATCTCGGTCTCGACCAGCAACACACACGCCGGTTTGAAAAGATCGAAAAACCGTTTCACAACGGGTGTCAGATCGAACGGAAAATAGCAAACATGAACTCTCGGGCTCGCGAATCTCTTTGCGATCCTCTGACCGGTGGGCGTCACGGTCGTTAGCGCCACATCATATTCCGGAGAAGCGGCAAGCCATTCCTCGAGAAACTTCTGGCTCGCCATAACTTCGCCCACGCTTACGGCGTGAACCCAGAGGATCTTTTTTCCAGTAAATTTCGAAGCCCAATTTTCCGGAAAGATCCCACGCCGTTCGTTCCAAAGCGCCTTCGGATCTTCGGCCTGCCGGAGTTTCATAAAAAAAACGGGCGCATAGAAGATCGCAAACACCGCAAACGCCAGGTTGTATAAGAAAGTTCTCAGTATTTCCATGGAATCCTGTGTTTTAAATCCCAAATTTGAAATTTTAAATATCGTTACGCCCTCGGATGCGCCGTCGCGTAAGCGTCTTTAAGGCGCTGGGTCGTCACATGGGTGTAAATTTGAGTGGTCGAAAGATTCGCGTGCCCCAAAAGCTCCTGAACGCTGCGAAGATCCGCGCCCCGGTCCAGCATATGCGTCGCGAAAGAATGGCGAAAAGTGTGGGGAGAAATTTCTTTTCCCAAACCTGTCCGTTTCACATATTTCAGGATCATCCGGCGGATGCTTCGATCGGTAAGCCGGGTCCCGATCCGGCTGATAAAAAGTGGTTTCTTGATCGCGTTGGCGACCTCTTTGGGAGGTTTCGTATCCAGATAACCCCTCAAACCATTTAACGCCAACTGCCCCACGGGAACGATCCGTTCCTTTTTTCCTTTGCCGCGCACCCGCACCAACCCGCCGAAAAAATCCAGATCGTCATGATTCAAGCCCACAAGCTCGCTCACGCGAAGCCCGGAACTGTAGAGCATCTCCAGGATCGCCTTGTCGCGTTTTTCCTCCCAGCAATTTTTTGCCGGAGACTCCAAAAGCCTGGTGATCTCTTCCGGATTCAAAAAAGAAGGGAGATGTTTTTCCTTTTTAGGGGTCGCGATCCCGGCCGCGGGATTTTGGGTCAGGACATTTTCCCGCACCAAATACTTGAAAAAAGAACGA
>CAZGCC010000261.1:0-1609 GCA_964524195.1 uncultured bacterium
GACGCATTATTTCTTGATTATAGGCGCTTTCTCCTTTCGGGCTGTAATAATATCCTCGACAGTCGTAAGTTTTGACCAAGCTTGAATCGCTCTTTGAAAAATCAGGTGCAAAGAAAATTGCATCTGCGTTCAGATTTTTGAGGACAACAGCGAAACGAATCGGTAGTATCTCTTGGACGGTTGTTTTTAACGCCCGCCGGACGGGCAAAGGACAGGAGGAGATACCAATGTTCAATTTTATTTTGCACGCTTTGAATTCGTTTCGAGGTTGCTTTTTCTATAAAAGAACCTGGATAGTATTTTGCATGATCGTGCTGGGATTCATAGGCGCGGGTGAAATGACGGGCGTCACATCCCTGTGCAGGTTTTGGGGGCTCGGCGAGAGCGGCTACAATATGTTTCTCAACTTTTTCGAATCTTCGGCGTGGTCCCTAGGCGGCATAGTCCAATGCTGGGGCGGCTTCGTTCTCTCCCAGGACAAACTTGTAAAGGTCGGGGAAAGGGTCGTCCTGCAGGGCGACCACACCCATGTCCCGAAGGACGGGCGAAGAATGCCCGGCGTGGTGACGCTGCACCAGGATTCCGAAACACAGAGCAAGCCGTCCTATTTCCGGGGCCACTGCTGGGGCGCTATAGTGGGACTGGCCGGGTCCTTGTCCGCCCCTTTCGGAATACCGCTTGACTTGGGCATACACCAGGGGTTCGAGCATCTGGGAAAAAAAAAAGAGGAAACCCGGTCAGAGACTCTCGGCACAAGAATAGTTCTCATGGCCATTGACTTCTGCCAAAGGTTCGACTTGATTTGCATCCTGACCCTCGACGCCTTTTTTCCAAGCAAGAACGTCTTCAACCTGGCCAACGCCGTCTGGTCCGTGAAGTTCCGAAAGCCCCTGGTGTCGCTGATCGTCAGGGCGAAAAAGAACTGCGTCGCCTATTTCGAGCCGAGCGGGAAACAAGACGGCAGGGGCCGCAAGAGAAAGTACGGGATGAAAGTGGTCCTGACCGAGCTTTTCGACCATGCCGACATGTTCGAAAAGGCCAAGTGCGCGGTCTACGGAAAGACCGAGGAGATATCCATTATGGCGGTGAACCTTCTGTGGAGACCCACGGGGGACATGATTCGCTTCGTCCTCGCCCGCACGAGCCGGGGCCCGATAGTTCTCATGTGCAACGATCTCGCGATCGATCCGATAACGGCGCTTCGGTTTCGGGGCAAAGGCTTGCCGCTCCATTCCCGCAAGCCGAAGAAGAACGACAAGTTGAAATGCCCCGGGCCTGCGGGCGCCTCCGCAGTCCGGAACTGCTGGAGGAGGACCGAGGCGTTCGCTATGATCGGGGCGATAGCTCTCGGGCTGCTTCAGATCGTTTCGATCAAGTACAACGCGACGGTCTGGAAACACTTCGACGCTTATTTGCGAACCCGTTCGCGCGGGATTCCGTCGGAGAGAACGGTAAAGAGCGTGCTCTCCGGTTTCCTGCCGGCCATATTCTCGAAAGTCGCTTCCGGCGGCGTAATTCGAGAAATTCAAGAGAGGATTTTGTCGGGCGGCCGGGCCTGAAAAGCCTGTTTTTTTTCATGCCGTTGGGCTTATATGCAAACCATATAAAC
>CAZGCC010000262.1:0-722 GCA_964524195.1 uncultured bacterium
AATTCAAAGCCGGAACAGGGCGGGTATGATATCAAAAAACGCCCAAAAGGAGAAGCGGGCGTTACATTAGAGAACACTCTGACATCCGACGCCAGATTTGACGCCGGATGTCAAAAAAACCGGAAAGCACGGCTTATTCCTGGTCAGACTCCGGAGGAGGGCCGTCCCATCCGCCACGTTTTCCCTTCATTTTCTCCATATGTCCTTTACGGGTCGATTCCATCTTCGCGAATTGTTCCGGCGTAAGAACTTCCTTCATCGCGAAAACACTGTCGATCCGCTCGGCGAACATCTGCCCCTTGGCAGCGCTTATTTCGTTCACAAGCCCCTGCACATCCGCCCGAGTCGTTCCGGGCTTGGCGATCTCTTCGTGCAGTGTCTTTATTTTCGCCCTGAGTTGCTCACCTTCCGCCTTGCGGGCTTCCCGCTTAGCTTCGCGCTGGGCATCCAGCTTCGACTTTTGCTCAGCAGTCAGGTTGAGGTCCTTAAAGAACTTCTCGGACTTCTTGTTTTTGCCGGGGGCGCATTGCTTGTCCCCTCCCCAACCCTGCGCATAAACCGCGGGCGCCGATAAAGCCAGCCCGAAAACCGTTACCGCCACGATCATCTTTGTCATTTTTCCGTTCATGCTGAGACCCTCCTTTTTCTGCTAACTGAGACCATCCGGTTTGTTAAAAAGTTCCGTCAGTCGGCTATTTCTTCAAAAACAATGTCGTACTCGT
>CAZGCC010000262.1:826-1608 GCA_964524195.1 uncultured bacterium
CCCAGCTTTCCGGCGATCCTTTCCCAGACAACCTCATCCGGCTGCATTTCTCCCACCTCTTTGAACGGGATCACAGCGGTCTTGCGGACTGCCTCCGACAACTCGCGACAATCCACGCATCCCGCTAAATGCCGCTCCACTCCGGCCCTTTCTTCCACGCCTAATTCTTTGTCCAAATATCCCGTCATGAGCCTGTCCCGAACTTTTTTACATTCCATGATCCGCCTCCTTCTGTCCAAGGGCCATCAAGGTCTCGCGGGCTCTTTTGAGCCTCGAACGGACCGTATTGATGTTAATGCCAAGACTTGTTGCAATCTCCTGATAATCCATTCCCTCGATCTCGCGAGAAAGGATGCAAGCCCGCTGATCCGGGTTCAATTGAGCAAGCAAACCGTTCAACCTTCGCTGCGTGTCTTCCGCTTCGAGCTGTTTTCCGGCTTCCGGCTGCGTGACGGTCGAGGGAGTTTCAAAAACCTCCTCGACTTCGCGATCCGTCACGCGGCTTCTTTTTTTGGCATGATTGATCGCGGCATTGACCGCAATCCGGTAAAGCCATGTCTTGAAAGAAGATTCGAACTTGAAAGAGCCAAGATTGCGATGGATCCGGAGGAACACATCCTGCGTCACTTCCTCGGCATCGTGTTTTTTGCCGACCACACGGTACGCCAAAGTGTAAACATATCCCGAGGCCCTTTGATAGATCTCCCGGAAAGCTCCCATGTCCCCCTCTCCCGCCCTGACGATCAGTTCCCGCTCAACCTCTTGCATGGACCAGTCCCTTT
>CAZGCC010000263.1:0-249 GCA_964524195.1 uncultured bacterium
TCCCCCTCAAGATCATATAACCCGTGGCGCATTGATCCGAGATAATGTTATGGAAAAAATTTTAATCCTCGAAACCCAGGGAATACCGAGCGATCTTTCCGGTTTTTCTCGCGTATTTTCCACGATCCCGCGCCAGGAAGCGGATTACCTGTATGACCTTTGGGATCCCAAAACCTATGGGACCCTTTATGACGATGTTTTTGCCGCCACCCAGGAGATCTTGAGCCTCCTTTCTCGCGGCGCTGATTT
>CAZGCC010000263.1:320-1598 GCA_964524195.1 uncultured bacterium
AGATCTTTTTGTTCATGCTGAGCGCCGAGATCACCTATCGGGCTTACCTCGCGCTTCGCCAGAAATATCTGAATGCTCGCTTCCACATCCAAGAACATGCTCCAGACTTTCTCGTTCCGTACTTATTCCAGGTCCTGGGCACAAAAGATCCTGACCTTGTGTTTGAACGCCAAACGATCCCCGCAACCCCAACTTCTCACACTTCGCGGGTCGAAAACTTGAAGAGTCTCTGGCCGGCCCATATCGAATTGAAACCTAATCCTAACGCTCCAATCGCCATTTATTCGGATTATTACCGTTCTTCCGAGGTCATGAAGCGATTGCCAGTCCGCGCGCGCCTCTATTTCACCACGGCCAAGGAACCGAAAGTCGCGTTGTTGTCCGGGCTGGCCGGACATTCGTATTATCAAACGGTCTATTCACCGAAGCAGCATGCGCTTTACATGGAGAAAGCGACCGTTTACAAATTCCGGCTGGCCGCCCGTTTTTCCATGACGGGATTCCCTCACCTCCGGTCCGCGGTCTTTGCAAAGTTGGAGAATGCCATAAACGAGATCTTCCCGGTGACGCTTTTTCAAATAGATGAAGCCTACCGGTTCTTCGAAAAGCATCCGGCGCTCGAAAACATCCTGCTCGATGAAGATATTTCTTATTTCAAACATTCATTCTGCCAGGTTGCTAGCCTGAGGGACCGGAAAACCTTCGTGGAATGTCACGGCGCTGTTACCGCGAGACACGGCTTTGTTCCCGTGACTGCAGATCATGTTTTTGTCTGGGGAGATCGTCAAAAGGGCCAGTTCATCAAGTGGGGATGCCCCGACGGAAAGATCATCCTATCGGGTTGCAGCAAATACGCGAAATACAAGCATATGCCGGACGCGGAGGCACGAAAACGCGTCCGCAAGGCCTTCCGTCTCGATTTCAGGAAAAAGACCGTTCTCTTGATTCCTTTCCCGCGAGAGTACTCATCCCGCTATTTCCTTGGGAAGCAGATCCGCGAACGGGTCGCATCGATCTTGGATCTATTATCCGGCCAGGACATCCAGGTCTTTCCATCCAACGCGGGCACCCCTAGCAGCATCTCGAACTTCGACGGATACCGCGTCTTTCATGCTCCCGCCACAGCTGAAGAGTTCCGGAACATTTTAGGATCGCTTTTGCGCGATCCTTCTGTAAAACCTTTGGGGGCCCGTTGGGAAGAAGCCCGCAGGGATTGCCTGAATGAAGGCGGCGCACTTCCCGAAGAGATCATTGCTTCTTATCTCACACTCAACCGTT
>CAZGCC010000264.1:0-1597 GCA_964524195.1 uncultured bacterium
TTCAATGCCTGCCCCCTTTGAGGTGACGGTCACCTTTTCTTGTGTTGCTTTGCATTAAGCCAAGATTTTAGACGCTGGTGCTAAAAGCGCTGCGTTAAAAAATCGTTTTGGGAAAATACGCCCGTTTCTAAGGAGGTTCGGAATTAATCCTCGGCAAACGCTTTTTTAATTGCCTTCGTCATAAGTACGCGAGCGATCCACACAGATCCAAGCGTCAAAATGCACGCGACGATATATATAAAATCTTCGAAACTGCTTTCATTCAGTTTTACCATCTCACACCCCCTTTTTTGACCTGCGATTGGGACGACCACTCTTTCCACATCAGTTCGTAAACCAGCAACCATCCGGCGGGAACCGTTAATTCCCTCTTCCTCTCGTTCTCACCGTGGTTGCGCCAGCACAACCAGCCGAATCCGGGAAAATCTCGTGTAGGCTAGTCCCTCACTCTCACAGCATGCCCCCTTTCGAGGAGGAGGTTGTTCAAATAGATCTGATTTCCTTTTTTGTCCGGAAAGAAAATGCCCCCCAGATATCTGTCGTATTTGTCGGGCTTAACGGTCTTGAGGGTGATGGATCCGAGGCCTGCCAAGGCATTTTCCAAAAAATTTTTCGCGGCTTTCCCTTCGGGCGTATCCATTTCCGGGCAGTCGATACCTCTGAGACGGATATATTGGCGGGTACGGACATTGAACCCGAGATCCACAATAACGCGCAAGGTGTCGCCATCCACGACCTTTTCGACCGTGGCGCTATAAGTGTAGAGGTCGTCGGGCGTCTTGTCTGATCTTTGAAGTTTGTACTGGTCATCTCCCGTTTTGACAGACTCAATGATTTCAAACGGTTTGAAGGCTCTGCTCGTCACGGCATCGAGATCGCGGCAGGAGGAGAACCCGAGATCGATCAGAAGAAGTCCTTCCTCTTTGGGCTGAACGGTCTTCGGGTCCAGGATGCGGTAGGTGAAGAAAGATCCGGTTTTGGGGACCGGGAGAAGCGACGGAGGCTTACCTTCCAAGGCCTCTGCGCGGCTTTCCCAATTCAGGTTGCGAACTTCGACCTCGAGGTCGCGGGACACCCAGTTTTCTTTGACCGCACGGTCGGCAAGCTCGAGACGCTTCTTCTCATCCGGCATCGTCAGAAGCGCCCGGTAATGCGCCCAGGTCAATTGTCTCCGCGCGGAGACAATCTTGAATTGGGGGAACTTCTCGGCGAATTGAGAACATTTCTGAAGCACGGAATAATGAAGCTGGACATCGTCGGCAAGCCTGCGGATCACTTTTTCTCCATACGCGCTTCTCGCGGCGATGGTTTGAAGATGCTCATTGATGTAGCGGCCGGTTTCCCAGTAGGTTTGGACTTTGGCTTCCTGGATCTTTTGCTGACCGAGGAGAAGGATCTCTTCGATCTTTTTGCGAAGTGCGGCGTAAGTAGCAACAGAGAGTGCCTTCATGATGGAGAGATTATAATAAATTCAGGGACCTTTTCAACTCGCCCGGTGGAGATCGGTCAGGCGTTCGGGGAACTATTTAAAGACAGAGGCAATTCTCTGGACGGCGGTTTCGATGTCTTTTTCGGAGGTGGCGTAGCTCATGCGGAT
>CAZGCC010000265.1:0-1577 GCA_964524195.1 uncultured bacterium
ATGCGATCGGGCTTTCGGGGCTATTGGTCAAGTCCACGCTGATCATGAAAGAGGATCTTGAAGAGATGAATCAGAGGGGAATATCGCTCCCCGTGCTTTGCGGCGGGGCGGCCCTGACGGAGCGCTATGTGACGCGTGATCTGACGGATGTTTACAAGGGACGGGTGTACTACGGACGGGACGCATTCTCGGCTCTCAAGATCATGGATGAGATCAAGAAGGGCGCGATGTGGCCCAAGCCGGAAGCGAAATTTCCCGAGCCTGCTCCGAAGCCGGTTGCTCCAACTCCAAAACCTTTGCTGTCTCGCGTGTCGCAAGGGCCATCTTTCCATGTGCATCGGGATAATCCGGTCCCGAAGCCTCCCTTTTTGGGCTACCGGATCGTGAAGAATCTTAGAATGGCGGATATTTTTCCATGGATCAACAAGACCGCGCTCTACCGTCTCCAGTGGCAATTCAAACAGGGGGATCGGACGCCCCGGGAATTTGAATTTTATCTCCAGGAGAATGTGGAGCCTATTTTTGAACGGTTCAAGGCGCAGGTCATCCGTGAGAAGATCTTTGAGCCGAAGGTTATCTATGGTTATTACCGCTGTTATTCCGAGCATAACGGCCTTGTGGTGCTGGATGGCTCAGGCCAGACCGAATTGACCCGTTTCAAGTTCCCGCGACAAACTCGTGAGCCTTATCAGTGTATCGCCGACTTTTTCAGGCCCAAGGGCGATGAACTGGATGTAGTGGGGTTTCATGTGGTGACGATGGGGAAGCGGGCCTCAGAAGTGGAGCAAAAACTTTTCAAGGCGAATAAGTATTCGGAATATCTTTATCTTCACGGACTTTCGGTGGAATCGGCCGAGGCGCTTGCCGAATACACGCATCTTCTGATTCGCCGCGATATGGGGATCAGCGGCCAGGACAAACGCACCAAAGAAGAGATCTTCCGGCAGGGTTATCAGGGATCGCGGTATAGTTTCGGATACGCCGCCTGCCCCAACCTTGAGGACCAGAAAAAACTTTTCCAGTTGGTTCCCGGCGAGAAGATCGGGGTCACGCTAAGCGATTCTCTTCAGATGCATCCCGAACAATCCACTTCCGCAATTATTGTCCATCACCCGCAGGCGAAGTATTTCGGAGTTTAAAGGCTGCGAAGGATTCAAATGATAAAAAAGGACAGACACCCAAAGGCGTCTGTCCTTTTTATGTTCCGGATCTTTTTACTTTGAAGCGGGTTGTCCGAGTTTTTCCGCGAGTGCCCGGTATTCCTGCCAGATCGCTTCGGGGATGTGCGAACCGAACTGGCCGAGATATTTTTCGATATCCTGCAATTCGCCGGACCATTCGGAGGGGTCGATCGCGAAAAGTTTTTCAAGATGCCCCGCCGGAAGATCAAGCCCTGAAAGATCAAGATCCTTGGGGTTGGGGATAAGCCCGAGCGGGGTTTCCTTGGCGTCGGCTTTTCCATTCACGCGGTCGATGATCCATTTCAGAACGCGGATATTCTCGCCAAATCCCGGCCACATGAATTTATCGTTCTCGTCAGTGCGGAACCAATTGATCGAAAAGATCTTGGGAGCATG
>CAZGCC010000266.1:0-1570 GCA_964524195.1 uncultured bacterium
CTTCCTGTCCTGCTTTCTTGCAAATCCCTCCGGAGCGCTCAATATGCCGCGGCGCAAGGATCAATTTAAGTTCTGGAAACCGCTCGCGCAGCTTTTTAAAAACGGCCATGAGGAGCTCTTCTTCGCCCGGATGCGTGCTTCCCGCGATCCATACAAGATCGTTAGGGGCATATCCCCAAGCTTGCCGTAATCCCGCCGCATCGTCTGAACTTTCCTTGGACCACGCAGACTGGTCAAATTTCATATTCCCCATATCGCGAACGGATTCTTCTGTAATGCCAAGCTTCCGGAAACGGACGGCGTCTTCTTCGGACTGCGCGAGCACAAAATCCAGTTTCCCCCACAAGGGTTTAAAAAGCCAGGGAAAGATCCTGTACCGCTTGAAGGATCGTTCCGAAAGCCGCGCATTGATCACGCCCACCGGTACTTTTCGCCGCTTGGCCTCCATGAGAAGATTCGGCCAGATCTCGGTCTCAACGAGCAATACACACGCCGGCTTAAAGAAATCAAAAAACCGTTTTACAACGGGTGTCAGATCGAACGGAAAATAGCAAACATGGACTCTCGGGCTCGCGAATTTTTTCGCGATCCTCTGACCGGTCGGCGTCACGGTCGTCAGTACGATGTCGTATCCAGGCGCGGCGGCAAGCCATTCCTCGAGAAATTTCTGGATCGCCATAACTTCGCCCACGCTTACGGCATGAACCCAGACGATCTTCTTGCCAGTAAATTTCGAAGCCCATTCTCCCGGGAAGATCCCCCGCCGCTCATTCAAAAGCACTTTCGGGTCTTCGGCGTATCATCCAGAAAACAGGCGCGTAAAGAATCGCGAACACCGTAAACGCCAGATTGTAGAGAATGGTTCTTATCATTTTCCCTTTTTATATTTCAAATTTGAGATCTGAGATCCATTTACGCCCTCGGATGCGCCGTCGCGTAAGCGTCTTTAAGCCGCTGCGTCGTGACATGCGTATAAATTTGAGTGGTCGAAAGATTCGCGTGACCCAAAAGCTCCTGGACACTGCGAAGATCCGCGCCCCGGTCCAGCATATGCGTCGCAAAAGAATGACGAAAAGTGTGGGGGGAGATTTCTTTCCCCAAACCTGTCCGTTTCACATATTTCAGGATCATCCGGCGGATGCTTCGATCGGTAAGCCGGGTCCCGATCCGGCTGATAAAAAGGGGCTTTTTGATCGCGCTGGCGACCTCTTTGGGGGACTTCATATCCAGATACCCTCTCAAACCATTCAAGGCTAACTGCCCCACCGGGACGATGCGCTCCTTTTTCCCTTTGCCTCGAACCCGTACCAGCCCGCCAAAAAAATCAAGATCGTCATGGTTCAGTCCCACAAGCTCGCTCACACGCAGCCCTGAGCTATAGAGCATCTCAAGGATCGCCTTGTCGCGTTTTTCCTCCCAGCAATTCTTGGCCGGCGCTTCTAAAAGCTTGGTGATCTCCTCAGGATTCAAAAAAGAAGGCAGATGCTTTTCCTTTTTGGGGGTCGCGATCCCGGACGCGGGATTTTGGGTCAGGACATTTTCCCGCACCAAATACTTGAAAAAAGAACGA
>CAZGCC010000267.1:0-1565 GCA_964524195.1 uncultured bacterium
GGACACCACTTGGGCTTTGATCGGAGTCGCCGTTCATCTTTTTTAATTTGGCCATCACGACCTCGATCCTCTTTTGCAGAAGATCCAGATCGGTCTTCAAAGACACCATTTCCCCGTTCCTCATACTCAGGATCTCGGACCGGAAATCCCCGATCTCTTCCCGGATCATTGCGAGAGTTTTCTTCAAATCCAGATCCTGCTTCGCGATCAATTCGCTCTGAGCCTCCAGCCGGGCATTGATCGATCGCACCTCTTCATTTTTCCTCTCGATCGCCTTATGGAGCACGGCCATATCCTTTTCCATCCTGCTTGCCGTACCTGGATCCCCGCAACCCGCCATAAAAAAAGCGGCCAGGATCGATCCCGCGATGAATATTTTATTTTTCATGGTGCTCATGTTCTCCCGAATCCTTTTATCTGAACCTTTCTCTTAAAAATTCCCTGAAGATCCAGCACCATCTTGTCAGTTTCATGAAGGGGCTTTCCCGGGGCGTTGCGATTATACGCTTGTTGAAATCATCTGGCGAGGCGGGACGCGAAGGTATGCCGGAGGGCAACAAAACCTTCGAACGGCATTTCAAAAACACCTATTCACCATTGATGAGGTTTTCCTCCGTACTTTGTCAAATCGGCCAAGCTAAGCGCAATTGTTTGCCCCTTACTATTCTTAGATTCGATGACTTGCAAAGCGATGAACAATTTTCCTTCGGAAGGAAAGCCCTTTCGCAGAGTCGCCTTGGGATTATAAACGACTAATTTCAAATTTGCGTTCACTCCCGCTCCAGACTGAAACGCCCACTCCCCGACCTCGCAATTCGAGGAAGTCACATCGGGGAAAGACCCTGCATAGTTACTGGGTTTTGCAGCGAGGTCGTCAAACGGATTGTGCGGAACTATCGGTAATCCTTTGGCAATAGAATTAACGCTAGCGCTCATTAAAGCGATCCTGAGATTAGAAATCACATTCTCAGCACTCGCTTTCTCCGCGGCGCTGTTTAGATCGACATATACAGGCACTGCAATGACCGTCAGAACCGCAAGAACAACGGTCACCAAGATCATTTCAATTAGGGTGAACCCTCTTTCTGGATGTCTGGGATTATAGCGATTCATGCATATTTTTAGTCGTCAGACCTTTATGGAACACAGTTCAAAAATATTGTCATTATACCCTTGTCGAAATGGACTGGCTAGGAGGGTTTCTTATTGCTGCGGCTGCCGGACACGGCCCGCCTAAAGCCGTGCCAGCATAGTACCAGTTCGCATAAAAAAATAGCCAGTGGATTACTCCACTGGCTATTTTACGAATTGGTACAGGTAGCGGCACTTGATCCTCATGATCAAGCACCCCGCCGTCGGTGCATACTGTCAGCACTGTACGTCGGAAGCTCCCAATCGTAAATGCTTTTAAGGTACAACAACGGACGGAGCCCTCTTTGAGCTCCGCCGTTTTAGTACCAATCGGGATAAAAAAAAGACCAGCAACATTAAGTTGCTGGTCTTTTTACGATTGGTAGCGGGGGCAGGATTTGAACCTGCGACCTTTGGGTTATGAGCCCAACGAG
>CAZGCC010000268.1:0-1525 GCA_964524195.1 uncultured bacterium
TCTTTGGATTAGAGCGATATCCGATCGAAAAAACCGAGGAGATTTTTGAATGCCCTGCTTGGCAGGGCCTCAAAAATGTAAAATATTTTCACATTGGCCTGTGCCGTTTTTAAACATTTGCATGGAATGGCCTTATTCGTGGATTTCACAAATCATTGAATTTAAATGACTTGCGACGAAATAAATCTGGCATAAATTTTGCCCATACTTAATTGGTTGTTAGCAAAACCATTATTCCCAACTAAGGAGGAGGCAAAGACCATGAACCAAATCACCAGACAACCTAATAAATGGCTGGACCCTTTTGATCTACTCACAGATCTTCAGGAAGACTTCGGCCGTCTATTTTCCCCAGCCCTGAGACAAAATCAGGCGGAGGGATGGCGCGAACTCGTTCCCTCGCTTGAAATCCATGAGGACGAGAACCAGTTCACCTTGAATGTCGATGTCCCGGGAATCGAACGGAAAGACATCGATATCTCCGTGACCGGAAACACCTTGACGGTCAAAGGCGAACGGAAACATGAAGAAAAAAAGAGGGAGAAAGGTTATTTCTACTCCGAGCGGCGCTACGGCAGTTTCCAGCGCTCGATCCAGCTCCCCTCCGAAGTTGAAAACGATAAGATCGCGGCCAACTACAAGGACGGCGTCCTGGAAGTGCTCATCCCGAAGTCTGAAAAAGCAAAACCGAAACAGATCAAGGTGGATGTCAAGTAACAGAAATCACTGGTCAGAGAGCGGATCCAAGGGACAAGCGTCCATGGTTCCGCTCCCCTGCGGCCCGTGCTAGAATATGCCAAATCACTTCTTTAAAAAAGGAGGACTTCCATGACTGAAACCAAAAGCACTTCCCCCAAGATCAAAGCGACGCATATTATCGTCGCCTTGCTCGTCATTGTCGCAGTGCTGCAAACCGCCATTCTGGTCCGCCAGAGCTCAAACAAGATTTCCGCTAAAACCCAGGGAACCGAACAAGCCCTGTCCTTGAAAGGAACACTTCCGGCAAGTCTTGCTGCGGGGCCGAGATCGAGAGCACTCAAAACGGTGGCCACTCCGGCATCGATCTTTTCTGATGCAGACCCCTTTGAGGAATTTGATGCCATGTCCCGACGCATGAGCAACATGATGCGAAGAGCCTTTATCATGGCCACACCGATCATGCAGCAAGTACGGCAGGCGACCGAGCCTGATTTTATCGGGAGTTTCTCGCCCGCTATCGATCTGGAAGATACGGACGAGGCCTATATCGTCCGCAGCGATCTTCCCGGGCTTGAAAAAGACAAGATCAATCTGACCGTCGCAAATAATGTGCTGACGATCGAGGGCATGCGGCAAACAAGCAAGGAAACCGCTGACCAGAACAAGGGTTTTTACGCCCAGGAGCGAAGCTATGGTTCTTTCGCAAGAAGCCTTCCCCTGCCAGGGCCCGTGGATGAATCCAAGATCTCCGCGGAATACAAAAACGGTGTCCTGACCATCACACTGCCTAAGGTCGCCGCTTCAAAATCGATGCAAAAGGTTCCAA
>CAZGCC010000269.1:0-1018 GCA_964524195.1 uncultured bacterium
CGCTTCAGACCCGCGCGATCCCCGTTCCAGAGGACCGAGGAACCGTCCTCGCCCCATCCATCCGCGGTGAGAATGGTCGCTTCATCAAATCCAGATCCCCAAAACGCGGAAGCCGCATGGGCTTCGTGGTGAGCATAGATCTTCACCGGTCTTCCGAGCCGGCGAATTTCCGCATGATAGCCCGGCGTTCTTTCCTTCAGCACGAACCGTTCATGCTCCAGACGCTTTTTTAAATAGGAGATCTGAAGCGCTTTGATCTCAGAAGAAAGTCCGGAAGCTTCGATCTTTTTTTCGGCTTCTAAAAATGGCAGCGGATCAGGCTCGGCAGGCGCGGCGCCGTGAGTCGCGATGAGATCGATCTCTTCGAGCTTAAGACCCGCAAGCTTCAGGACAGCCTCAATGGATTTGAAAGGGACCCCGGACCATAATTTAGTCCGGTTAAGGCGCTCCTCGCTCACGGCGGCCACGAGTTTCCCGTCTTTCACGATCACCGCGGAAGCATCGGATAAAAAAGCAATGCCAAGAATATTCATAGTGGATCTCTCTTTCCTTCTTTTATGGAGAACGCGTTCATGGTTTATCTCTCTGAGGCCTCATGCTTTTCTTTTTGGGGCGAGCCTGAAAGCCGCCGCATAAAATCATCCGCTAATCGCCTGAGCGTCTCATCGGAGGTCGGAAGGGAGGCTCCCAGGAAACTTTCGGTTTGGCTGACATCGAGCACGAGATAGGGCGCTCGCGGGGGGTCTAATTTTAGGTCCGCGAGACATCCCTTTTGCACCTGTGAAAAATCAACATGAAGCTTCTCAGCCAGATGTCTTCCGAATTCATATTTCGACATGGCATCGGCGGACGCAAAATGGAAAAGTCCGCGAGCGCCCTTGTCATAGGCTTTCAATAACAGAGGTGCCAAGAGGTCCACGTGGATCGAGTTGGCGACAAAGTCATCCGCCAAAAGGATCTTCTGCTTTTCGTAAAGGGCATGACACAACCACTCTCCGAAGGTGGGCTGGTGGATCTT
>CAZGCC010000269.1:1214-1520 GCA_964524195.1 uncultured bacterium
TCCCGAAACCCGACAATGTTGGTGCGTGCGACCAGGCAGTCGGGTTTTTGTTTTAAGACGCGGATCTCGCCCTCAAGCTTGGTCTTCCCATAAAGATTGCACGGGATCGGCACATCGGTCGTTTTATGGGGGCGTTTCGTCGCATCATTAAAGATGGCATCGGTGGAGATGTGAATAAGGCCTGAACCGAGATCATTGGAAAGGCGGGCGATCTTTTGAGGCAGGGCCGCGTTTAGCTCCAGAGCCAGTTCGGGCTCGTTTTCGCAATGTCGGATATCGGCCAAAGCGGCGCAATTGATGATGAGC
>CAZGCC010000270.1:0-926 GCA_964524195.1 uncultured bacterium
GTTCATGGCCAACAGTTGAATGTCTCCCTCAGGGAAGGCCGTGAGAAGTTCTTCGCAAAGGGTTTTCATTTCTTCCCGGTTAAATGTGAGGTTATCGTCCTCGAAGTCAAAGACGCGATAGCCTTCCGCATAGCGTTGGCGGATCTCGGCAAGGATGTTTTGGGGGGAACGGCGCCGGCACCGGTGGCCGAAGGTGTTATGGACCGAGCAGAAGGCGCAGCGGTAAGGACAGCCGCGTGAAGTGATGATAAAACAAAGCGGTTTTTTCTCGAACACATAATGATCTTTGGGAAGATCTGAAAAATCCGGAAAGGGAAGCTCTTCGACCGGGAAATTTTCCTTCCGCGGATTCAAGATCGCTTTTCCGCGCGACTTGTAACCCAGGTTCGGAACTTTAGAAAAGGGGTCAGCCCCCTTTTTAAAGGAGGGGATCCGACCCCTTTTCAGAACCTTCAATAATTCCACGAATGGCTTCTCCCCCTCGCCTTGGATCACAAGATCAACGGCCGGATGCGAGAGCATGAACTCCGGCATCGCGGAGACCTGGGAGCCTCCAAGCAAAATGGGAACGGAAAGTTTTCTCCGGATCGCCTCGGCGCACCGCAAAACCTCCCGGTGATAAGGAGCAAAAAGAGAGGCGATGCCGACCAGATCCGGTTTTTCTTTCGCGACATCTTGAGCGATAGTTTCGAAATCTGCGCCAAAATGATAATAATGATGGAACGACGAAAAAGGGCTTTTATCGTCCTTGGCGTAATATTCTTTTAAATAGGCAAGCTCGCGGGGAAGCGGGATCGTCCGGCGGCCCCAGCCGTGATGATAATCTTTGATCATGACCCGGACGCCGGGGAGATATTTTTGAGCCGCAGCCTTGAGATAAGCCAGGCCGACCGGCTGAAGGCGGATATCCGTATTATAGAAATCCT
>CAZGCC010000270.1:1181-1515 GCA_964524195.1 uncultured bacterium
GAACATCCGGTGAAGATCGAGCGCTGCCTTCAATTCTTTGTTGAGCGTGAAATTGCCGTAAACCCGGTCGCCCGCGACCGGATGACCGCGGTAAGCGGCCTGCACGCGGATCTGATGCGTTTTCCCGGTCAGGAGCTCGATCTCCAGAAGCGAAAGATTAAGCTTCGGAAAATATTCTTTAAGTTTGTAATTCAAGAAAGCGTTCGGCCGTCCCGAAGGATGGACCGCGACCCGGAGACCGCCCCCGGCTCTCCGCTCCATCAATGCGTCCCGCCATTTCCCGTGAGGCGGCATAGGCCGTCGCGACACAAGCGCGAGATAATTTTTTTTTACC